>JANPEU010000360.1:0-2107 GCA_031423175.1 Bacteroidota bacterium | reverse complement strand
CTAAATACCAAAAATTTTCTTTCAATGAACAGCTTCGATTAAAAAAACTGGATGAAGAAAAAACAGCGTATGCAAATAGAATGAATATGCTTGGCTTACTTGCGGTGCTGGGTGGCATTCTGGTAGTAGCAATTATTCTTTACCGAAACAACCGGCAAAAACAAAAAGCAAACAAAGTTTTAGAAACAACATTGACTGATTTAAAATCCACCCAATCCCAACTTATCCAATCAGAAAAAATGGCCAGCCTTGGCGAACTCACTGCAGGCATTGCACATGAAATTCAAAACCCGTTAAACTTCGTTAATAATTTTTCTGAAGTAAATGAAGAGCTTCTTACTGAGATGAAAGATGAGTTGGACAAAGGAAATATTGACGATGCTAAGGCAATAGCTAATGATGCAATTGAGAATCAACAAAAAATTCTTCACCACGGCAAAAGAGCAGATGCAATAGTAAAAGGAATGTTACAGCACAGCCGTAGTAGCAATGGAGTAAAAGAAGCAACAGACATCAATGCTTTGTGTGATGAATATCTACGATTGTCTTATCATGGATTAAGAGCTAAAGACAAATCATTCAATGCAACAATGAAAACTGATTTTGATGAAACGATTGGTAACATCAACATCATTCCGCAGGATATTGGTAGGGTGATATTGAATTTAATAACCAATGCATTCTATGTAGTCAATGAAAAGAAGAACCAGAATCTCGAAGGTTATGAACCAACTGTAACTGTAAAGACTCTAAAGAATCCCGCCTTGCGGGACAAGGGACCTGAAGTTTTGATTTCTGTAATAGATAATGGCAACGGCATTCCTCAAAAGGTATTAGATAAAATTTTCCAACCCTTCTTTACAACTAAACCAACAGGACAGGGAACAGGCTTGGGTTTATCATTAAGTTATGATATTGTAAAAGCACATGGTGGTGAATTAAAAGTAGAAACGAAGGTTGACGAAGGAAATCCCGATCATTTCGGGAAAGGTGAGGGTACGGAGTTTACTATTCATTTACCTGTCTAAATAGTTTTAAATATGAGAATAAATTTGATTTCTCTTTTTGGTATTGTATTGAGTAGCCTGCTCTTTCTATTTTTTATTCAAGTGGATAATCAAACTAAATCATCTCTGGTTCTATCGCAGCCATCTTCTGAAAAAGGGTTATTTGATTCCGATGAAGTACTGAATATAACACTAAAGGGAAATCTTCGGGACGTATTAAATGATAATACAGCAACTATTAAAAAATTTCCGCTAACACTTTCCTGTTTCAATGCAGACAGCAGCGAAATTAAAATACCTGTACAAATAAGACCCAGAGGTCATTTTAGACGTATGAAAGAAAATTGTTCTTATCCTCCATTATTAATTGAGTTCCCCAAAGTTGGTGTTCATCTTAATTCTGTTTTTAAAGAGCAAAGAAAATTAAAATTGGTAATGCCATGCCAGGGTGATGAATATGTAATACGGGAATGGCTGGTGTATAAATTATATAATTTGATTACTCCTCAAAGTTTCCGGGCAAGATTAGTGAAAGTGAAATTAGAAGATTATAATAAAAAAGTCTCAACTCCTTTTTATGGCATATTACTCGAAGAGGAAATGCAAATGGCAAAAAGAAATAATGCTATTGCCATTGTAAAAAAAATACAACCACAGCAAACACAGGTAACTGAATTTTTAACACTATCCGTTTTTCAATATCTTATTGGCAATACAGACTGGTCTGTACAATATCAGCAAAATATAAAATTGATAACCAAAGATTCTATGGCAATTCCGGTAGCTGTACCTTACGACTTTGATCATGCAGGAATTGTGTCTGCGCCATATGCAAACCCGGCTGAGGAGTTGTTGATGAAATCAATCCGTGAACGCCGTTACCGCGGGTATTGTATCAAGGATTTAAATGTGTTTGAAGAAATAATTTCTAAATACAATTTATTGAAAAACGATATTTATAATCTATATACCAGTTGTCTGTTTATTAATGCGAAGTACATTAAAACTACTACACAATACCTGGATGAATTTTATAAAACGATAAACAATCCAAAAGCATGGCAAAAAGATTTTGCTTACCCATGCGATAAAAACGGAAC
>JANPEU010000359.1:0-2763 GCA_031423175.1 Bacteroidota bacterium | reverse complement strand
TGCACATTTTCTTATTCAACGTGAAGTTTAGCATTGGATGCACTGAAGCAACGACGCTGAATACATATCTACTCATCCTATCTGCGATGTTCTTGTTCCTGTTTTTTCCCTATCTTGAATCTTCAAAAAAACCAACTGATGGCAAATTCACTCTTCCGCAGAAAAGAAATATCTTCTATATTATCAGAGGCAGCCAAAGGAGAAGGCGATGCACATAAGCATGGATTAAAAAGAGTACTTACTACCCGTGATCTTACTTTTTTCGGAATAGCAGCTATCATTGGTGCAGGTAGTTTCAGTTCCCTGGGCGAAGCTGTTTTTAAAGGAGGTCCCGGTGTTGTTTTACTTTTTATTATTACCGGTATTGCTTGTGCATTTACTGCCATGTGTTATTCGGAATTTGCTAGCCGCATTCCGGTTGCTGGTAGTGCCTATACATATGCCTATGCAAGCTTTGGCGAGTTATTGGCATGGGTTATTGGTTGGGCTTTAATCATGGAATATTCCATCGGTAATATATATGTAGCATTTAGCTGGAGCGATTATTTTACTTCCTTTCTGCATAAAATAAATGTTCATATTCCCGATTATCTCACTTGTAGTTATGCCGAAGCACATAAGGCTGTATTAAATAATGGAACGAATGCTGAATCACTAAATGCCTGGAATAGTGCACCCATGCTTGGCAATCTTCGAATCATTTTAGATTTACCTGCGTTAATTATCAACTTGCTGATAACCTACCTTGTTTATCGTGGTATAAAAGAAAGCAGAAATTTCAGTAATGCAATGGTGATATTGAAACTTGCAATTGTAACCCTCGTTATTTTAGTAGGAGGTGCTTTGCTTTTTTCAAATGGCTTAACGTTTAACTGGACACCTGCAAATGACGAAGGAGTAAAATCATTTATGCCAAACGGTTTCGGTGGGGTAATGGCGGCAGTGGCTAGTGTTTTCTTTGCATATATTGGTTTTGATGCAGTGAGTGTGCTGGCAGAAGAAAGTAAAAATCCACAACGTGATTTACCAAAAGGCATGATTTATTCATTGGTAATTTGTACGGTGGTTTATATTTTACTCGCATTGATACTTACCGGTACCGTTCATTATAAAAACTTTGAAGGAGTAGGTGATCCATTGGCATTTATTTTTGAAAAACAAAATCTGAATATCGGCTGGATGCAATTATTGGTTTCTATTTGTGCCGTTGTTGCCATGACAAGTGTACTATTGGTTTTTCAGATGGGGCAGCCAAGAATATGGATGAGCATGAGCCGCGATGGATTACTGCCACCGGCATTTCAAAAGGTTCATCAGAAATTTAAAACGCCATCATTTGCTACTATCGTAACGGGAATTGTTGTAGGCATTCCGATTTTATTTACCGAAAAATCTTTTGTACTCGATTTTACCAGCATTGCCACCTTATTTGCATTTGTTTTGGTCTGCGGTGGTGTATTATTAATTCCAAGAAAAGAAAAACAAGCGGGGCGTTTTCATATTCCCTATATCAACGGACAATTTATTTATCCTTTAATAATTGCCGGGGCATTATTTTTATTTACATCGCTTAGCAAAAATTATTTTTCTAATTTGTTCAATTTCGATTTTTCTTCAAACACGGAGTATAATGCAGGTAAACTAAGTTTTATGGATTTAGCCACACCCAATATTTCTTTTATTATTTTCTGGCTCACCTGTATTGCATTATGTATTTTAACTTTCATTAAAAAATATTCTCTTATTCCATTGATGGGAGTTACTACTTGTTTGTATTTACTTACCGGTATGACAAAAAGTAATTGGGCATGGTTTCTAAGTTGGCTGGCATTGGGATTGATTTTTTATTTTTTGTATGGGTACAGGAAAAGTAAATTAGCCGCAAAGAATTAATTATGTAACCAGCAGCTGGAATTCTATGGATCTTTCCTTGCGACGCTCCCTTGTACATTCGGTAATGCTATTCTGCATCGTGTTATTTTATCAGTCAATCTTTATGTTTATTTATGATGAATAATTATTTGTCCAATCGGGGCATTTCGTGGGTAATTCATATAGTTAGGTATTGAATACGTTCCATCGGAACGTTTGGTACAATAAAATACTAATTTGATGAGATAGCTTTGATACCACATTATCTTTACAGTGAAATCAATTTAAAATCCGGAAATCAGTGATATGAAGTATCAGATAGGAGATAAAATAATTCTTTTACACTCCAATGAGGAAGGAGAAATCATTGAATTCATCGACAAAGAAATGGTGATGGTGAATGTGCAGGGAGTTAAGTTTCCGGTGTATATGGATCAAATAGATTTTCCTTATTTTAAAAATTTCACTGAAAAAAAATTATTTTCATACAAAAAGGAAAAACTCTATGTGGACGATGTAAAGAAAGAAAAAGCTAAGGAACAAAAAGAAGATGGCGTATTGTTGAGTTTTTTACCGGTAATGGATCTGGATGAATTTGGTGATGAACTGGTAAAAGAATTTAAACTGCATTTAATAAACCAAACAAAACTTGTTTATAATTTTATTTACTGTCAAAGCTTTTTTGGCAAAAAAGAATTTGATGTGAAAGGCCGGATCAACTCCTTTGAAGATTTTTACCTGCACGATATCCCGTTTGATGATTTGAATGATAACCCTGTTTTTGAATTGGAATTTAATCTTGATAAACCCGACAAAAAGAAAGCAGATTATTTTGAAACCAATCTGAAATTAAAACCCAAACAGGTATTTAATAAAATTGAAGAGCTGAAG
>JANPEU010000358.1:0-15110 GCA_031423175.1 Bacteroidota bacterium | reverse complement strand
TTGTATGCTACGCAAGGCGGCGCTATGTTTCAGTTTGGATAAAATCGTTTTTGAATTATCAAATAAACTGTCGCCAACTTTTTTTACTTCATCAATTTTTGCATATTCATCTTTTCCAAACTGCAATGATTGCAGATGTGTGCTGAACACACGAACGGTATCATCATGTATTTTTATATCCACATGCATCAATGCTTCAGGCAGCGTTGGTCGTGGATAACGAACAAGGCCACTGTCCAGAATTTTATAGCGGGAAAAAATAATAGTGCCGGTATAATGCTGGTCGCCATCCACATCATGCGAATAAAACCAATACGGGTAATTATAATTTTCGCTGATGTAATTTATATTTTGATACCATGCCGAATCGTTTGAATGAAAAAATTCCTGAAAACATAGCAGGTCCGCATCTTGTTGTTTAATTAGCTCCATCATCTTCAGTCTTGCCTGGCTTCCTTTATTATTATTGCGTTTCATTTCAACAAATCTTGCCACATTCCAACTCACAATTCTTATAGTACCCGGTTCTTTTTTATAACTAAACGAGCCGGGTTTGTTGAATGCAAAAAAAACAAGGATATTTTTAAACGCAAACATTAATGCTATCACACTAATCAATGCAAAACGTGGTTTTAGAACCAGCCAGAAAAAAAGAAATAAGATAACAAGTGCAAGTAGTATCGGAAACCCTAAGCCCAAAAATGTAATCCACCACCATTTTTGCGGGTTAAGAAATGGAACAAAACAGGATAATAGAAATAAAAACACCACAACAATGTGGGAGTAAATAAAAATTCGTTTGGTGAAAAGTCGGAAGTGGCTGGGCATTGTTGCAATTTACGAATCAATCAGTAATCAACAACAGTAATTGGGAATTTGGTATTAGGAACCTGCCCGTCCGGCAGGCGGGTTGGGACAGCGCAGGCTACACACTATATAAAAATTTCGAACAATAAATTTTCGTTTGTTGTTCAACAGTCTTTTTATCAGGTTCTTTGAAAAATATGAAATTTAAAATTTGCAATAAACTATAAAAGAATCTCCAAACCATAAAGCCCAACTCCCAATTCCAAATTCTTCTAAAGCTCTTCCCCCGCTTTTTTCAACAACTCTTTTTCTTCTTCGGTAAGAGAGCTATAGCCTTTATGATTTATTTTATCGAGAATGATATCAACCCGCTGTTGTGAAAGATTGGGTGTTTTTTTAAACGGTTCTCCTTTCGATTTATAAAACAATTCACTCTTTATTACTTTACCCCGTTTCGGCTTATTGGGATTGAAAAGATTATTCACCCAGTCTAAAAAATTAGTTATCCATGCACCGATATTTTTATTCTTTTTTAAAAATAAAACAAACACAAAACCCATCAATGCCCCGGCAAGATGAGATATGCGGCCACCGGGATTGCTATTGGGTATAGTTGCCAAATCAATTATTAAATATAAACCGGTAAGTATCCATAGAGGAATTCCACCCCGAAGCATCGGATAAATTCTGTAACCCGGTGATAAAGTTGTAGCCGCAACGGCTATTGCCATTGCCCCTGCAGAAGCACCCATCAAACTGGAATAAGGTACGCTGCTTTGAAAAACAGGAAACAGATTATATGAAAGAATAAAAAATAATGCACCTGCCAAACCACCGTATATATAAACCGGAACGATATGTTTGTCGCCACTCAAATCTTTTAAGATTGAACCAAACGCCCAAAGCCATAACATGTTTGAAAAAATATGCCACAAACCAAAATGGGTAAATTGATAAGTGATCAGCGTCCATGGTTTGTATAATAATTTATTACCATCGGCAGGTAATACAAATAAATTCATTACCTGGTCATTAAACAGGATACCACCGGCATCTTTTCCATTTACAAAAAAATATACAAGGTTCATCATCTGTAAACCGACAAACAAAAGCAGGTTGATGGCAATAAGAATAAATAAGGAGTTGCCCTTAATATCGAAAATGTTTTTTCGCTTTATAAAATTGTCATACTCAGAATTATAATCTCGATCGTAAATACCCATGATATTGCAAATTTAAAATTTCAAATTGAATATTGTAAAAATGTCTCCGATTGTCTAGTGCCTGTTCTGTAAATCAATAAAGTGTTTTTTTATTTGTTTTTTTCCAGATATAAACTATAATAAAACCTGTTACAGCACCTCCAAGATGGGCAAAATGAGCAACGTTATCGCCGCTGAATTTACCAATGCCTCCAAATAAATCGATTGCAACTAATCCCAATACCGCCCATTTTGCTTTGACTGGTACAGGAATAAACATGATATACAATTCTGTATTTGGAAATGTATAAGCAAATGCTGCAAAAATTCCCATAACCGCACCCGATGCACCGATGGTAGGGCCTATTCTGCTTTGCAATAACTGATATGCCAAATCGGTTTGGCCATCACCAATTAAGTATTTTGTATAAGCGAATAAGTCTTTATATTGAAAATAATCAACTGCCATATGTGTGAGTGCAGCACCTAACCCACAAGCCAGATAAAAGATTAAGAATCGTTTTGCCTGCCATACATTTTCAAGAATTTTTCCAAACATCCACAATCCAAACATATTGAAAAGTATATGGCTGATACCGCCATGCGTAAACATGTGAGTTACGATCTGGTAAGGCCGGAATTGCTCTGATTCTACGGGCCATAAACCTAATTTTTCGGTAAGCTGATACTCTTTATCAAATGCCAGTTGAGCTATAAACACCAGCACATTTATGATTATTAAATTTTTTACAATGGGGGGGAAACTCTCTGGCCTGGTAAATTGGAAATTACTCATTCGGTAAAAATAAGACAAGAGAACGAAACTTGCCTGCCTGCTGGCAGGGAGAAAAAGAGTTTTTGGTTTACTTACTTCAAAATTGAAAATTTTTAATCGTTAGAGTCTTGTCATACTGAACTCAGAATTTAGGAAACGTATTAACTTAGGAAAACGGAGTGAAGTATCTCAAACGATATGACGGTGAGATGCTTCGCTATGACTCACTCATTTCAAATTAGTCCGATAGTAACCGCTCTGCATAACAAGCCTTAAAATACAAGATGGCTTATTGTTTAATTCAATTTTTTTCATCTCAATTTCAACTGCACCACATTTTCTATATGATGGGTATGCGGGAACATGTCCACTGGCTGAATTTTAGTTACCTGATATTTTTCTGAAAGCAAATTTAAATCTCGTGCCTGAGTAGCAGGGTTGCAACTTACATATACAACCACCGGAGCTTCTATTTCCAATATTTTTTTAACTAATTTTTCATGCATTCCAACCCTTGGCGGGTCGGTAATTATTACATCAGGCTTTCCATGTGCAGCAAAAAAATCTTCATTGCAAATTTCAATTACGTCTCCTGCAAAAAAAGAGGTATTTGTTAACTCATTTAAGACCGCATTCTTTTTTGCATCATCAATTGCTTCCTGAACCAGATCCACACCAATAATTTTTTTTGCCTTTTTACTTACAAAAATTCCAATGCTGCCGGTACCACAGTATAAATCATAGACAGTTTCATTTCCGGTCAGCTCGGCAAAAACGCTTGTAGCCTGATACAATTTTTCGGCTTGCCGGGTATTCGTTTGAAAAAAAGATTTTGGTCCAATGATGTATTTAAAAACTTCTCCATTAATTCCGGTGGATAGCGTTTCCACCACATGATCTTTACCCCAATAAACAACCGGCTCTAACCCAAACAGGCTGTCATTCATTTTTGTATTGATGGTGTAAAGCAATGCGGTGATGCCGGGGAATTCATTTATTAAAAAACTTAAAAGCATTTCCCGTTTATCTTTATCGTCTTCCCCAAAAACAATATTCACCATCACTTCTCCGGTTGTACATATACGCAATTGCATTGTTCTTAGTAAACCCGTATGGTTGCGGATATCATAAAAGGTGAAATTATTTTCTACGGCAAATTTTTTAACCGCAAGCCGTATTGCATTATTCGGTTCTGCCATCAGGTAACAGGTATCTATATCAACCACTTTATCAAATAAACCGGGTGCATGAAATCCCAATACATTTTGAACAGCTGAAATGGTTTCATCTTTTACTTCCCCCGACAATAAAAAACGTTTATTACTAAATGTATATTCCAGTTTATTCCGATAATATTCAGAAGTATCGGCTCCCATTACAGGAAGGATTTCTGGCAGGGCAATTTTCCCGATACGCTGAAGATTATCTTTAACCTGCTGCTGCTTGTACTGTAATTGTTTTTTGTATGGCAGCATTTGCCATTTGCATCCGCCACAAATAAGAAAATGTGAACAAAAAGGCTTTACCCTGTCGGCAGAAAACTCATGAATATGAATTGCTTTCCCTTCGGCCCAATCTTTTTTGCTTTTACTCAACCGCACATCAACCACATCGCCAGGTACTGCTTGTTCTATAAAAATAACTTTACCATCTACTCTTGCAAGGCTTTTGCCTTCAGCAGCATAATCCTCCACTAAAATTTTTTCGAGTATACTATATTTCTTTTTTCTTCTCACCTGGCAAATCTAAGGCATCGCTGTAATGAAATTAACTACATTTCTAAAACAGCATTCGGTTTATAACTTGACTTCAATAAACTACATTTGCAGCAATAGCAAATTGGCATATTAGCACATTTGCAAATTTAACATGCAGCAATACTGCCAATCATTAATAACATATAACCGGCTTAAAACAAGAGAAGTAAAAATTGGCAATCTGCTGCTTGGCAATTTTCATCCCATTCGTGTGCAAACAATGACGACAACCGATACCATGGATACCCTGGCGACAGTTGAGCAATCTATCCGATGTATTGAAGCCGGTTCGGAGTTGATTCGCATTACAGCCCCATCAAAAAATGAAGCTGAAAATTTATTGAATATTAAAAATGAATTAAAAAAAAGAGGTTACCATACACCGCTGGTTGCCGATATTCATTTTACGCCAAACGCGGCAGAGATTGCTGCAAGAATTGTAGAAAAAGTAAGAGTGAATCCCGGCAATTATGTTGATAAGAAAAAATTTGAATTGATAGAATATACTGATTCAGATTATGCCGAAGAAATTGATCGTATCCGGAGTCGCTTTACGCCGCTTGTAAAAATTTGTAAAGAATACGGTACCGCGATGCGCATTGGAACAAATCATGGATCATTAAGCGATCGAATTATGAGCCGCTTTGGCGATACTCCAATTGGTATGGTGGAAAGTGCCATGGAATTTTTAAGAATTGCACGAGATGAAAGTTATCATAACATCGTGTTGAGTATGAAAAGCAGTAATCCCCAGGTAATGGTGCAAGCGTATCGTTTATTGGTGAAAACAATGTTTGATGAGTTTAATGAAATCTATCCACTGCATCTTGGAGTAACTGAAGCAGGTGATGGTGAAGACGGTAGAATAAAAAGTGCTGTTGGCATTGGTTCGTTAATGGAAGACGGATTAGGCGATACAATTCGTGTATCATTAACAGAAGATCCGGAATTTGAAATACCGGTTTGTAAAGATTTAGTGAAGAGATACAGCCCCCCCACCTTCGCCAATCGGCGGAGGGATTTAGAATCCTCAACTGAAAAGATTTCGTATGACCCGTTTCATTATACAAGAAGAGAAACTTTTACTGTTGGAAATATAGGAGGTAAAAATGTTCCTGTTGTAATTGCAGATTTAAGTAAAGTAGAAAAAATTAATCATGATACATTGCAACATGTAGGTTATACGTATGACGCATCGCTGGATAAATGGAAAATAAGTGATGCAGCAGCTGATTATATTTTTACCGGCCATCAGTTAATTGATTTTGCTTTACCGGGTACATTGAAAGTAATCGTTTACCCCGATACATGGCGGAGTACTCTTAAAGCCTCACCCGCCGTGGGAGAGCTTGTCCCGATGAATCGGGATTTGGAAGGGACTAAATACTATCCAATTTATGAGGATAGTGGTTTTGCAGAAGCTGAATTGATAAGCGAAACAATGAATTTTGTAATGATTGATTGCGCTGGTGAAAATAAAATGTCAGTTTACCTTGAAAAATTTGCTAATAATCCGAAAACTGTAATCTGCCTGAGCAGTACAAATAAAAATGCAATGCAGTGTATAAGACAAGTGTATGCTTCGTTTTTAAAAAATGAAATAAAAAATCCCGTTATTAATATTACCGATAGTAATTGGCAAACTGCTGATGAACATTTGATTCATTATGCAACAGAAACGGGTGCTTTGTTTTTGGAAGGGATGGGGGATGGAATTTGTTTAGGAATGTCGGGAGAAAGTTACAAGCTGCAAGCAACAAACTTTACGCAATTAAATGCGAGCGGCAGAAATTATGGAAATAATTTATCAGCAGAGCAATTTATAAACAATACCGCATTCGGCATACTTCAGGCAACAAGAACCCGGATTTCAAAAACAGAATATATCAGTTGCCCAAGTTGTGGCAGAACATTATTTGATTTGCAGGAAACAACAGCAAAAATTCGTGCAGTTACAAATCATTTGAAAGGTGTGAAGATTGCAATCATGGGTTGTATAGTAAACGGACCTGGTGAAATGGCTGACGCTGATTTTGGTTATGTAGGTAGCGGCCCCGGGAAAATTACATTGTACAAAGGAAAAGAAGTTGTAAAACGAAATGTAAACAGTACAATAGCAGTTGATGAATTGATTAATTTGATTAAGGAAAGCGAGGCGTGGATTGAGATTGAAAATTGAAAATCCCCCAAAAGACACATTTAATGATGTCTGGGATATCTAATTACTGATTGAAATTTTTAAAACAAAGGAAATAGTATGGGTAGAACAACCTGGTTAGTTTTATTTTTTATAATTACGGCAGCTGATATTTTTGCGATAGCAACGGATAATGAAGATTTACGCTGGCTTACAAAAATTTTTATCGCTCCCTTACTCATCGGATATGTTATTACTTCTGTTACGCTGATAAAAACAGTTTTGTATAAATGGATCATCGCTGCACTCATTTTTTCCTTTGCCGGCGATCTGCTCCTTATGCTTGAACCCAATGGAAGTATTTTTTTTATTTTAGGTCTTATCTCTTTTTTGCTTGCACATATTTGTTATATCGATTTTTTTAATGTTGTAAAATTGAAAAGGGAAATAAAAACAAACTGGATAATAATTGGATTCGTGGCCGTTTATTATGCAGCATTAATAATTTATTTATACCCGCATTTGGGTGCGATGAAAATTCCCGTTATTATATATGGTGCAGTTATCAGCTGTATGCTTGCACTTGCCCTACACCTGCCGGGTATAAAATTCAAAAAAGCAGGGCGAAGCATGATGATAGGGGCAATTTTATTTGTAGCATCAGATACCCTGTTAGCGATAAATAAATTTTATGCACCATTTGAGTATGCCGGCATCTTGATAATGACAACCTATGCTTTTGCACAGCTGTTGATTGTGATGGGTTCCATAATTTATATAAGAAGATCATCGGCAGAATAAATTGATTAATAATAACAGGTATGCAACAAACAGATTTTTTAGTTATTGGTTCGGGTATTGCCGGGCTTACGTATGCACTGAAAACGGCACATCATTTTCCTGATAAAAAAGTAACGGTAATAACCAAAGCATCGGCTGATGAAACCAATACAAAATATGCACAAGGTGGCATTGCCGTGGTAAATGACCTGGAGAACGACAGTTTTAAAAAACATATTGAAGACACCTTAATAGCCGGGGATGGATTGTGTAATGAAAATGTAGTGGAGATTGTAGTAAAGGAAGGACCTGAGCGGGTAAATGAAATAATAGAATGGGGTGCAAGGTTCGATAAAGAAAATGATGGTGATTATAAAAGAGGAAAAGAAGGTGGACATTCGGAGTTTCGCATATTGCATCACAAAGATGTAACAGGCAGAGAAATGGAACGGGCATTAATAGAAGCGGTAAGCAAACAAAAAAATATTGAATTTATAAAACATTGTTTTGTTGTTGATATTATCACACAACATCATCTGGGATATTTAATAACAAAATCGACACCCGATATAGAATGTTATGGTGTATATGTATTGAATTTACATACGAACAAAATTGAAAAAATAATTGCAGGTGTTACCGTGCTTGCAGCAGGAGGCAATGGGCAAGTGTATAGAACAACCACGAACCCTTCAATTGCAACTGGTGATGGTGTAGCAATGGTATATCGTGCAAAAGGACGGATTGAAAATATGGAGTTCATACAGTTTCATCCAACTGCCTTATACGAAGCGGGGGTTGGCGGACAGGCATTTTTAATAACAGAAGCCGTGCGGGGCGATGGTGGTATTCTTCGGAATAAAAATGGTGAAGCTTTTATGGAAAAATATGATGCCAGAAAAGATCTTGCCCCAAGAGATATCGTAGCAAGAGCAATTGACAGTGAAATGAAACGAACCGGTACAGAGCATGTTTTTTTGGATTGCCGCCATTTTGAAAAAGAAAAATTTACAGAACACTTTCCAAACATTTATAAAAAGTGTTTAAGCATCGGTATTGATATTTTACAACAAATGATACCTGTGGCACCGGCTGCACACTACAGTTGTGGCGGAATAAAAACAGATGAATGGGGAAGAAGCAGTATTAAAAATTTATATGCCTGTGGTGAATGTGCAAGTACAGGTCTGCACGGTGCAAATCGGTTGGCATCAAATTCATTATTGGAAGCAATGGTTTTTGCGCATCGCTGCTATATGGATACAGCCTCCCCAAACCTCCCGATAAATCGGGAGGCTTTTACAACAACACATAGCCGACTCGCCGATGAACAAAATAAAATTGAAACATCAGGGTCTGTGCATGGACAAATCCCCCCTTCGGGGGGTGGGGGGGCGGTTCCGGATTGGAATGCAAAAGGAACAACTGAGCCAAAAGAAATGATTCTTATTACCCAAAGTTTAAAAGAACTGCAATTGGTAATGAGTGATTATGTTGGTATTGTTCGTAACGATGTTCGATTGCAAAGAGCAATCCGGCGACTTGATTTGTTGTGGGAAGAAACAGAACAGTTATATCAAAATACTTCTTTATCTCCTCAGTTACTCGAACTGCGTAATATGATTACAGTTGGTTATTTGATTGTGAAAGGTGCATCATTACGTAAAGAAAGCCGTGGACTGCATTTCAATACTGACTATCCGGGAAAGAGTGAACTCGTTCAAAATATTGTATTGTAGCTTTTATATTTACCAATTATGTATTACGTTGTTTACGGATTTTTATATCTCATTTCCCTACTTCCCTTTTTTGTCCTATATAGAATTGCTGATTTAATTTATGTTATCCTTTATCATATTGCCGGGTATAGAAAAGAAGTAGTCATGGAAAACCTTCAATATGCATTCCCTGAAAAGAACAATGATGAACTAAAAAAAATTGCCAGAAATTTTTATTTAAATTTTGTTGATAACTGGATTGAGACAATCAAATTACTTTCCATCAGCAAAGCAGCATTGAATAAAAGAATAACTTCAAATATGCAGTTATTTCATCAACTGCATAGCGAAGTAAAATCGGTGCAGCTAAGTTTGGGTCATTTTTTTAATTGGGAAATCATGACACTTTATACTGGCATTAATCAACCCTATCCCTTTCTTACCGTTTATCTGCCACAAAACGATAAAACAACAAACCGGTTTTTTATTAAGATGCGGTCCAGATGGGGCAATCCGCAATTATCTTCAACCGATATGGCAAGAGCAATAATACCCTGGCGGAAAAAACAATATATTCTTGCTTTAGGAGCAGATCAAAGTCCGGCAGTTCCTGAAGCTGGTTATTGGCTGTATTTTATGAACCGCCCTACCCCTTTTTTAAAAGGGCCTGAAAAATTTGCCCGTATTCAAAATATACCAGTTGTAATGATGACAACGACAAAAACGAAAAGAGGTCATTATCATTTTGAATATTTTCTTTTGGCTGATGATACTAAAAAAATACCGGACGGTGAACTTATCCGCCGGTATGTAAAACACCTGGAAGATAATATTAGGCTACAACCAGAAATCTATTTATGGAGTCACCGGCGATGGAAACATAGCTGGAATGATGAATACAATGAATTGTGGGTGGACGAATTAAAAGCACCTGCAACTGCCGGCATATAAGCCGTAATTTGCTTTATTGAAAAACTAAATTTTCTTTTGCTATATGTATTATCTTATTTACAGTGTTCTCTGGCTGTTATCATTAATACCGGTAAAAGTTTTATATCTGTTTTCGGATTTCACCTATCTAATGATGTATTCTGTTTTTAAATACCGAAAAGAGGTTGTCTATAAAAACCTGCTTCAGGCTTTCCCGGAAAAAACAGAAGCAGAAAGAACTGTGATTGCAAAACAATTTTACCGGAATTTTATTGATACAATCTTTGAAACTATACGGTTTATTACAATCACTAAAAAGGAAATAAACGAGCATGGCACCGGCGATTATGATTTAATAAATAATCTTGCAGCGAAAGGAAAGAATATTCATATCATGGTTGGGCACCAGTTTAACTGGGAATATGCAAACCTTTTATATTCCATGAATCTTCATACACCATTTATTGCTGTTTATATGCCATTTAAAAACAAACACATTGACAAGATTTTTTATAAGTTCAGAAGCCAGTATGGAAACCAATTCATTTCGGCACCCGACTTTAAAAATAAAAAGCATGATGTTTTTTTAAAGCAGTATACGCTTGCATTGGCAGCAGATCAAAATCCGGGTGATCCATCTAACGCTTATTGGATTGATTTTTTAGGAAAGCCTGCCCCGTTTATTACAGGACCTGCAAAAGGTGCTGTAAAAAATAATACGGCAGTTATGATAGTTGGCTTTGGCAAAACTAAAAGAGGCCATTATCATTTTACGCCTACTCTTATTACAGAAAACGGTTCCTTATTTACACCGGAGCAACTTACGGTTATGTATAAAAATGCGCTGGAGAAAATCATCCGGAAAGATCCAGCAAATTATTTATGGAGCCATCGCCGCTGGAAGTATGATTGGAAACCGGAATATGGGGAAATAATAAAATAATTATTAAGTAGGGTTCTTATTTCCCCTCTCCTTTGGAGAGGGGCTAGGGGTGAGGTTAAAAAAAAACACCCCTGAGAACAGAGGCGTTTATCAACACACACATGAAAAACTATGATTTCTTTTTCTTCTTCAATTGCAAATAATCGAGGAAGTAAATTATTTTAAAGGAAATATTGTTATTGTCATCTGCTTCTAATGTTTGATCAAAATTTTTGAAATAATTTTTTTCAACCGTATTCTTAAAATCATAGACAGCATCTTTCCAAACTACATTAATAAAACTGCCGGGAGCAAACTGACAGGTATAAACCATGTCGATGTTGAAAAAATTTACATTCTGATCTCTGTTTAAATTAAATGTTGAATTCGGGATAAGTTTTCCATCAGCCTGTAAATTAAAAAACTGTTTGTTTTGTACGCTGCTGTTATAATGCCGCATACGGAAAGTAATACCCTGCTTATTATTAAAATTATATTTGGCGCTTAATATATTTTCTATGGTTGTTACTTTTCTTTTTGCAAATACAATTTGCGAACTATTTTCTGACCAGGTATAACCCATATTATTAAAACGGGGTTCAAATAACATGCGGTAAGAAAGCGAAAATCGATTACTGAAACGGTAATTTTGCCTGAGCGACATTTCGCTGGTAAATCCATTATAGAAGTTGAAAAATTTACGGTTAAACACCTGAGCATTGAAAGAATATTTTTTTGCAATATTACTTTCAAACCATCCGCCGAATATTAAACTGGCTCCCCGCTTAAAATATTGACCGGCCCAACGCGGCTCATAAAAATCATTCTCCCGGAAATTAAATGCGATATAACTTCCTGCCCACCACAATTTTTTTGATTGCAAATTGAAATTGAAATTAATTCGTGACCGTTGGTATTTTTCAGCTATGTTACCAATCAGCGAAAACAGTTTGCTGTAATTTCCATTTATGTTAATTGAAATACGGTTGTAAAAACCTTTCGGTTCTATCCACCGGTAGCTTGTAAAAAAGCCATGATCCAGAAAATTGTTATTAGTGAAATAGCCCAGGTCATTACTATTATACCGTGTGTTGGTCATTTCCTGCCAAACATTAAAATTAAACCGGCCACTTTTTTTCCCAAAATAAAGCCGTTGGCTGTAACCTGTTTTTGTTTTGCCATTTGTTTCATATCCCACCAGGTTACTTATAGATGCTTTGCCGCCCGCATTCCAGGTGTTAGTTTTATCATTGAAATCAAATAAAGCGGCTGTTACGTTTGCATCGTAGTCACCTCCGCTACGCCATACATTTGTGTTTATAAACGAAATACTGGAATTATTTTTTAATGTCTGATCAAGCACCAATAAATTATAATTCGTTAATGGATCGGTTTGTATTTTCCGTTGTTCTTTGTTAATTGTATTTTCAATAGTTGCATATTGGGTTTTAGTAATAGCATTCAATACACCAATACCCAAACCCTTTTGTGTTCTCCCTGAAATTTTTGAAGCATTAATTAATCTGGATTCAGATGGATTGATCAATACTTTCTCATCAGCACCGGTCATACCATACACATCATATTTATGAATAGGTGAACCACCGATTCTTCTTGAATAAAACAAATCTCCTTTGCTGAAGAGTTCGGTGCCTTCGGTAAAAAAGTTCCGGTTCTCATTAAACTTAACTTCAAACGGTGTAAGATTTAAAACATTATTATCGCTTTGCACTTGTCCAAAATCAGGAATCAATGTTGCATCTAAAGTAAAAGCCTGGTTGATGCCATACTTTACATCCATGCCACCATTAAACTGGCTTGTCCAGTTTTCCAACCCCGATTGATTATATGGAAAATGATTTGCATACGCTGAGAAATAAGGTGAAAACTGTAATCGTACCGGTGGTTTAATATTACTGATGTCGGTCCATTTACCTGCCTGAGTAAGAAATCCACTCAGGTTCATATCAATCGGGTTCCAGGTAAATTGTTGTTCAGTTTTTCTTCTGCGTCGGGTAATATTCATTCCCCATGTCTGCACTTCGTCTTTTCCGAAACGGATAGCCGAATAAGGAAGAAACATTTCAAAGCTCCATCCGTTATCATGTATCACAGCACTGCTTTGCCATACAGCACTCCAGCTGAAATCTTCGCCTCCATTATTACTGTTCGTAACGGCAGGTGCCATCTTTGCATCCCATTGTTCGCCGAGTGGAGTAACAAAATATTCAAAGCCGTTTATCTGATCGTTATATGTGTCAAAAATTAAACCTATATAATCATTCGTACCAAAACCATCACGGCCTGCAAGTTCAGTTGCAATGCTGTCTCTGCTGCGTTCATAACAAAAGCCTCCAAAGTAAATACCTTTGTCACTGTACATGAGGTAAGCAATCGTTTTTGTTTCGGCACTTTCGACGGCACCTGTTTTAGGACGAAACTCAATCAAGTCAGTCATTACTGCAGCATCTTTCCATGCTTCATCATTTATAAGTCCGTCAATTTTTACAGATTGAGTTGTTCGTTTAGCAGGTAATTCTTTTGGAATTGTTTGTGCATTGCTTACAGAAGCAAATACGAATAAGCATAAGATGCCTGTTGCGGCAAAGTTGGTTTTGAAATTCATGGCTATACTTTTGTTATGACGAAATGCGAATCTTAATTGCTATCAGTTGGTGTGTGTCATAACTACTAAATCATTCGTAGGGTAAAAGTAATAGTCATCAAAACAAAAACTCTTTCATTTATCTGAAAGGTAACAGTTGATTGACGAGTGGTTAAAATGGAGGGGTGTTAACTTTTTATTGGGAGAAAGAAAAGAATCTTTTTAAGATTTGTTTATTATCAATTCAATTCAACACACTCATCTCCTTCACAATCTCTGCCTTCTCCTGTTCCTTAATTTTCCCCCAGCCACCAACAATATTGCGCAGGTTATGATAGCCCTGTCTTTTTAATAAGGAAGAAGCAATTACACTACGGTAACCACCTGCGCAGTGCACATACAAATTTTGAGTGTCATCAATAGCAGCCATACTTGCCGGGTCGGTCATTTCATTCAGTGGTATATTCAATGCATCTTTTAAATGCCCGTCAGCAAATTCTGTTTCTCTTCGTACATCCACTACCCGCAGGTTAGGATCATGCGGCAAATCCATCATTAGCTCATCAGCTTCTATATCTACAATCATGTCTATTTTTTCGCCGGCATTTTTCCAGGTAGCAAAACCACCGGTAAGGCAACCTTCAATTTTTTCAAATCCAACTCTTGCCAAACGAATTACAGTTTCTTTTTCCTGTCCCGGTTCTGTTACCAGTACCATTTTTTTATTAAAAGGTAATATTGCACCTGCCCATTCGGCAAACCTTCCTTCCAAACCAATACTGATTGCACCGGGTATAAAACTTTGGGTGAACAAATCGGCATTCCTTGTATCAAGAATGATTGCATCTTCTTTTATAAAATTTTTAAATGCTTGTATACTTAATGGAGTTGTTCCTTTTGTTACCACCCGGTCAATACTTTCATAACCTTCTTTATTAATCTTTGCATTGATAGGAAAATAACTCGGTGGCGTAGCCATACCATCTGTAACCACTTTAATAAATTCATCTTTAGTTCTTGCCTGCAATGCGTAATTAAATTTTTTTTGCTCACCCATAGTGCTAAAGGTTTCAGTTCCTAAGTTTTTACCACAGCTACTACCTGCCCCATGCGCAGGGTAAACAATCACATCATCGGCCAAGGGAAATAATTTTGACTGAATACTTTCATAGAGCATGCCTGCAAGATCCTGCATGGTTATCTCTTCTCCTTTTTGTGCAAGGTCTGGCCGACCCACATCGCCCACAAATAATGTATCTCCCGTAAACACGCAATGATCTTTTCCGATTTCATCTTTTAATAAATAACAACTCGACTCTAAGGTATGGCCCGGTGTATGCAAAACGGTTATTGATAAATTGCCGATTGAAAAAAGCTCTTCGTCTTTTGCTACATGTACCGGGAATTTTGTTTCGGTACCGGGACCATAAACAATCGGCGCACCGGTTGCTTTACTTAAATCCAGATGCCCACTTAC
>JANPEU010000357.1:0-1930 GCA_031423175.1 Bacteroidota bacterium | reverse complement strand
GATGTGCTGAGATAATATGTGCCACCCGTGGGTAGCCACCTGTTGTTTGGCTGTCTGCCATTAAAATAATCAATTCACCATTTGGTAATAATTGAATGGTGCCAAAGTTTACCGCCGAAGAAACGAGTTCCTCTTTATTTGATGAAACCAGGTTTTCTCCTTTCAACCTATACCCCATTCTGTCAGAAGAAACAGCGATATGAAATTCATTATTTGTAAAATTATTTTTTGACTCCACCGTTAGATAATTCCATTCATTGCCCGGTATAACAAAAATCTCATCTTCAGAGGATTCATTATTAAAACAAACCGAACGCCAGGAAAGTTTATAAAAATCATTTTTCTTCAGCCGCTCATTTCTAAAATCTGCATTGAATTCAAGAATATCTCCTTTCATTAATTTTCTTCCTTTATATCCACCAACCATTGCTTTTAAGTTGGTGCTGTTACTGTTCAGCCATGGCAACAAATTAAACCCACCCTGTACAGATAGATAACAACATTGTCCATTCTTCTTTTTTGAAAAAGCAAGAACTGATTTTTTCTTCACCATCACCGGTACACCATTTTTAATTCTTTGTCCGTTTAGAGTTGGTGAAAAATTTGCACCTGTAATTGCAATCAACGCATTTTTTTCAAAATAGATTTCTGCTGCCGGATAAAAAAATTCAATAACAGGCTTATTCATTTCATTTCCTACTAACAGATTTGCTGATTGCATGGAAAACAAATCCATGGCACCCCCGGGGTTGATACCGAGATGCTGATATCCAAAACGACCTTCGTCCTGTGCGGTGTCAAGTATTCCTGCTTTTAATATTTTGAAACTCATACCCCGCTCCGGGTTTTAATATGTGAATAATATTCTTCAGAGTTTATTGAGTAAAACTGAACAGTATCTCCTGCTTTTAAAAAAGTTATTTCTTCTTTTTCCCTGTCAAACATTTTTATTGGGGTTCTTCCAATTATCTGCCAGCCACCTGGCGAATCAATTGGATAAATTCCTGTTTGACGACCTGCAATACCTACACTGCCTGCTTTAATAGATTCAGGCTGATGTTTTCTTGCATAATTAAGTCGCTCATCTGTTTTTCCCATATAGGCAAAGCCAGGCAAAAAGCCAAGCATATAAACCCGGTAATTAACTGAAGTATGTAACTGAATAATTTCCTCAATACTTATTATTTTTTCAATAGCAAGCATTTCAATATCAGTTGCAAATTCTTTTTCATAACATACAGGAATACGAATCGCTTTTTCCTCAACACTATTTTTTTGTAAATCACAATCCAGGTTTTTTACAAGTTTTTCCTTCATCCATTCATAAGCGGTTGTATCAATTTCGGCATTTTTTCTTAAATTAAATAAATGATAGTAAACTGTTATCGAACTAAAGGATGAAACAATTTCATTCTGATACGGCAATGGGTGATCCGTTAAATATTGAAACAGCGAAATGACATATTGATTGATTTGTTCGTCAATTACATTTCCGAAATCGATCGTTAAACCAGAATCGCCAAGTGGAAATATTTTATATGGATAGGGTTGAATCATAATAATCTCATTTGAAGATACTGACTTACTTTTACACTTCATGCCCCGATTAAACAGAAACGATACACTGAATCTTATTTCAAAACTTAGTTTTAGCCGTGCCTTGAATGGGATAAAAGTTTTGAGTAGTTATTATATAAGTAAATGGTTTAAAAAACCTGTACAATGGGGCTATCCTATATCTATTTCTTTTGAGCCAACCACAAGTTGTAACCTCCGCTGTCCCGAATGCCCAAGCGGTTTAAGAGCATTCACACGGCCAATCGGGATGCTTCAAAAAAATTTTTTTAAAGAAACCATTGATCAGTTGGCAAAGGAGCTTTGGTATTTGGTTTTTTATTTCCAGGGCGAACCCTATCTCAATCCCGATTTT
>JANPEU010000356.1:0-5858 GCA_031423175.1 Bacteroidota bacterium | reverse complement strand
GTATAAAAAATGAATTCCTTTTTGGTAAAACAAAATTGAATGTGTTATACAGTTTTAATACGATAAACCGTGAGTATATTGATGACAGTGTAAAAAGTAGAAATGGTTATGATACTTACAGTCGCGGTTTATACAAGGGTAAAGAACATTTTATTGATGCATTTGCTCATTTTGAATTGAATGATAAATTAAAATTGACATCAGGCATTGATTTTCGCAGTTCAGTATCGGATCAGGAATATTATTCAGTTGGATTTTTTGGACCGTATTCTACTACATACAGCAATGATAGCCTGAATCAGAATCAAATTGCTTTATATGCTACGCTAAATTTTAATAGTAAGAGTGGATTTAATATTGAAGTTGGCAATCGCATAAACTTTCATTCCGAATATGGCAGTCATGCTGTTTTTAATTTCAACCCTTCGTATTTATTAAACAGGCAAATAAAACTTTTTGCAAATCTAACTTCGGGTTATAAAACCCCATCATTGTATCAGTTGTTTTCAGAGTATGGAAATAAAAGCCTGAAACCTGAGGCTGCCGTGACGTTTGAAGGAGGTATTCAATATTTTACAGCCGATAAAAAAATTTCCGGACGTGCCGTTGTTTTTAAACGTGATGTAAAAGATTTGATTTTCTTTTATTACAACCCAAACACTTTTCAATCACAGTATATCAACCAAGATAAACAAAAAGATAATGGTGTGGAATTGGAAGCATCCTATACCCTGGCAAAGAACACGACAATAAAAGCATTTTATACGTATGTAACTGGCGAGATAAATACAAAACTGGGTTCTGGCAAAGACACAACTTATTTCAATCTGCTTCGCAGGCCAAAAAATAGCATTGGTATAAATATCAGTAGTCGCATCAATGAACATTTTTTTGTAAGTAGTAATCTTTCGGCATTTGGAAAAAGGGATGATGCATATTTTGATTCACAAACATTCAATACAGTAAGAGTAACACTTGACAAGTATTCTCTTTGGGACATTTATGCTGAATATAGTTTTTGTAAAAACAGATTGAAACTGTTTGCTGATTTCAGAAATATACTGGACAATAAGTACACAGAAATAAGCGGTTTTAATACAACAGGTTTCAATCTCAATGGAGGTGTGAGATTTAATTTTTAATATTTCCCACAAATACACAAAGTGCACAAATAAAATCTTCGGAACAGATTATTGGCACTTTGCGTTCTTTGTGTATTTGTGAGATACAGAATGGAAACGGTTTTAATTATGCTGCACGAACAAAAAAACTGTCCCCGCTGCAATAGGGTATTTGAATGTAATCCTGGCAATATCACTCAATGCCAATGCTATGGTTTTAAAATGAGTAATGAGTTGAAAGTTTATCTTGAGCAAAGATATAATGACTGTATTTGTACTAACTGTCTTGAATACCTTTCCACAGAGTTAAATTTGTTTAAAGAGAAATATATTTTCAGATAGTTACATTTGCAGAAATCAATAATTATGCAATTCAATTTACAAGAGTTTCTTACGCTTACATTTACTTTGTTTGCCGTAATAGATATTGTAGGCTCTGTCCCTATGCTAATTTCGCTGAAAGAAAAAATGGGAGGCATTATTGCCTGGAAAGTAACAATTATATCCGGCGCATTGATGGTTCTATTTTTTTTTCTTGGCAAACCATTTCTGAATATATTAGGTGTAGATATTAAATCATTCGCTGTTGCAGGCTCCATCGTAATTTTTATTCTGGGGCTTGAAATGGTTTTAGGAATTGAATTTTTTAAAGCTGAAAAAGGAGTAACAACAGGAACCTTAGTGCCGATTGCATTCCCATTAATTGCAGGCAGTGGTACACTTACTACCATCATGTCATTAAAGGCAACATTTGAAAGAGCGGATAAGAATGAATACATGATACTGTTTGCCATAGTCGTCAATCTCATTATTATTTATTTAGTGCTGCGTTCCTTAAATCTTATTGAAAAAGCATTGGGCAAAGCCGGCTTAATGGCAGTGCGAAAATTTTTTGGCGTAATATTGCTGGCTATTGCGGTGAAAGTGTTTGCGACAAACGCAACAGGGCTTTTTAAATAATTGCAGATTGAAAATTTCAAATTGCAAATTTCAGGAAGCTGTTCTCAATTTTAAATTTGCAATATTAAATTTAAAATTTTTGGCCTCGTAGTACAATGGATAGTATAAGGGCCTCCGAAGCCCCAGATGCAGGTTCGATTCCCGCCGAGGCTACTTCAAAAGCGAGGTTCTTTACTTCGCTTTATTATTTTATTAAGTAAATGACATTGGCACTTTCACCTGAGTTAATTGCTGCTTCATAAACTACATTTTTCAAAAACCATTCATATTTTTCCCTATTTTTAATGAACTAAAATCACAGACTATGACTACTCAACAATCACATAAGGCTTCCACTTTTCTCTTATTCCCCTGGGGATTGTTATCAATTGTTTTAGTACTGGGGCTTAATCTTACTTTAAATAATGAATGGTTTAGTAAAAACTGGAGTTGGATTACATTGGTATTAATAATACCGGCCGCTATTTTGGAAAATTTTAAAGTAGGTTATTCTACTATGCGGATTATGTTTATGAAGGTTGTTTATTCTTTAATTTCATTTCTGCTGGTGGGTATGGCATTTGGTTCGACACTTACAGGATACCATATAGATAAATTTCAGAAGTTACAAAATGTAAAAACGATTAGCCTGCCCTGGTATGTATTACTTGCGTTAGGTGTACTGCTGATGATACAGGTGGCACAACTATTCAGTATGCTGAAAGCAGTAAAAAGAGAGTTTATGCAAATGGACCCAGATCAATAAACCAAGTCACATTTCTAATGGAGGCAGGAATTTTATAATTGTTTGAGAGCAGCTTTTAGAAAAGGCAGCGTAGGCAATGAAGAGATAATTTTTAAATCTTCTGAGAACGAGCTTTCGTTATCCATAAACCGTAGCAGATGTTGTGGTTTATTTTTTTTAATGATGGGAGTAAATATTTGTCGTCCGGATAATTTTTGATTTGCAAGTACATTTAATAATATACTATCATAAAATTGAAATCGTTTTGATGAAGTATTTATAATAGGGCTACCCGATTTAATTAATTGATCAACGATTGCCTTTGAGTTTTTCTGAATAAATTTAAATGTATAGCCACTTGAGCCTTTTGTTTGTCCCCCTGCTGTGCCAATATTGATAATTTTATTCTGGTTGGAAGGAAATTTATGATTCGTCATTGGGATAACACCAAATTCCTGTTCGAGAATTGAATATTTTTCAATGTTTAAATACTCAGCTATATGTTTTTTTAATGCTTCGTCATACTGTTGCTGCTCTAATAAATTTTTTGTAAACAAAGTATATTCCACCAAAGCTTTTGTTTCGGTAAAAGGCATTACATAAACAAAAGTAGTTCCATCCTGTTGTTCTACCCTGAAGTCCATCATTGTAGCTTCTTCAGGATTGAAAGATGATTCAGGAGTTTCAATTATCCACCCTTTAAAATGCTGAAGGAGGAAGTGTTCACTTTTTTTCATCCCGGGTTTTTCAAAAAGAATACTGTTGAAAATATAATCTGCTTCAATGCTTGTATTATTTAAAACAAGAACAGCTTTATTGTTTTCATTTTTTATTGTATGAACATCTCCATAAACTATATCAATATTTTTTTGCTTCCGGATGATATTAAAACAATAGTTGTAAAAGTCAATCCCACGAATCATTTTATACTGATAGGGTGAAATTTCAAGCAGTTTTGAAAAATTAATATCATGGAACCACATTTTGCTCCAGTGTTTGTATACAATACTTTCAAAGATGTCGTTTTTTGTTTCCCAGAAACACCAGGTACGATCGTTTTTTATTTTTTCTGCTTTATCAACTAATAATATACGTCTGTCTGCAAATTTCCCGGAATCAATCATACGAATTAAAAGACTGAGCCCCGCGCAACCTGCACCCGTTATTATATAATTATATTGATTGGAAGAATTCAAAATTTTAAATTATAAATTAAAGATAACCAGGATGAAGCAATGTTGAGTTTAGTAATTCGTTGTAGAATCAGGGAACTGGAAAATGAATGGAGTCCTGAAGTCCTGGTATAGACATTCGCAAAGGAAGCTCAATCAGAAAACAAAATATTTTGTTCTTAAAAAAAACTAATCACTCTCAGGAGCATACGCCACTTTTCTGTTGCCAGCCATTAATTTTTTGTCGCGGCGTATTTTATCCCAATATTTTTTATGGACCATCAGCATTCCAAAACTTTCTCCCTGATGCCGGTTTAAATGTTTATGATGCATTTTATGTGCCCAGCGAATGGCTCGTACATAGGAGTTGCTGCTTCTTGTAAACCATTTAAACCGTTGGTGAATAATTACATCATGTACTAAAAAATACCCGGCGCCGTAGAGCATAATGCCAAAACCGATAGCCTGCAAATACCAATGATGATTGATTGTGCCGAAATAAATAAGTAATATACTTGGTACTGCAAAGATGATAAAGAATGCATCATTCTTTTCAAAAAAACCGGGTTGTACCTGATGATGATCTTTATGTAAATACCAAAGGAAACCGTGCATGACAAAACGATGTGTAAGCCATGTGATGCCCTCCATCAATAGAAAGGTGAAAAGTAAAATAAGTATGTAAAATATAACTTGCAAAATAAATTATTGAATTGTTGTTGTTTTGAAATTAAGTATCCACCATTTTTCAATTTCAGGAAATGAGATTTTAAACCATACCGTAAATTTTTGCGGATGCAACTGCAAAGATTGCTTAATTTCATTCATCCCCGTATAGCAAATGTCTTTTACCTCGTCTTTATTTATCTGCGGTGTAAAGTTATATACTCCCGTAAACACATGATCAAATTCATGTTCTGTCAGGCCATTTTCAAATTCTGCTTTATAAATAAAATGAAATTGTTTTTGTAATTCAGTTTCCATTCCCAATTCTTCTTTTAATCTTCTTGTCGCTGCATCAATAGTTTCTTCTCCGGGTTTCGGATGGCTACAGCAGGCATTACTCCATAATCCTGGACTGTGATATTTATTCAATGCCCGTTGCTGCAAAAGCATTTCGCCTTTGTTGTTAAAAATAAAAATACTAAATGCCCTGTGCAGGTATGCTTCTTTATGAGCTTCCATTTTTTCCATAAAGCCTTCCGCTACATCATTTTCATCTACTAATATGACTTGCTGCACTTCCATTGTCAAAAAGTTTGTCATTTTAAATTAATCCAACTTTGTTTTTTACACCAGCCCTCAAAACGATCATTAATTTCATATAATCAGGAATTCTGATTCTTGATTCAAGTATTACTGAAGGTGGCATTTTTTTTATTTGCTTGAATAAACTCATATAATATTTATACGCTACATATACACCAAATCTGGCCATAAACGGTAATTGTACAATGCCCAGATAAGCATGCTGAAAATCTAACTGTATATTATCTTCAATTTCCCTTTTTTGACGATTGGTAAAATTATTGAAATCGCAAGCGGGGAAATACATTCTTGATAAGCCATTGTAATCGGCGTTAATATCCCTCAAAAAATTTACTTTTTGAAATGCAGCACCTAAAGACCTGGCAGGTTCTTTTAATTGTTCAAACAATTCTTTATTCCCGTTACAAAAAACATGAAGACACATCAGTCCCACTGCTTCTGCCGAACCATAAATATAATCTTCATATTCATTTTGATTGTAATGCTTTTTTTGTAAATCGAATTGCATGCTTTGCAGAAAAGAATCAATCAGTTTATGGTCAATTTTATATTGGTTTACCGTTTTTTGAAAACTGTTCAGGATGGGATTCAGACTGATGCCCCTTTCAATTG
>JANPEU010000355.1:0-2484 GCA_031423175.1 Bacteroidota bacterium | reverse complement strand
AGAAGAACATATTCTTGCGGCGCTGGCATTTGCGGCCAACCGGGAAACGATGATTAAAATGGTTTTTACTAACAAAAGATAAGGGGAATTAACCACTTTTAATTTTTGGAAATCGAATGAAGAAAATGTTTATCAGGAATATCTGAATAACTACAAATCATGAACTTGAAAGTAATAAAAAAAGAGGCGGAATATAAAAAAGCCATTAAACGTACAATGGAAATTTTTCATGCCTCTGAAGGCACAGCGCAGGCAGATGAACTGGCATTGCTTTTAGTATTGGTAAAAGATTTTGAAGACAAGCATATACCACTGCCCGAAGTAAACCCAATTGAGTTTATCAAATTAAAAATGGAAGAACGGGGAATGAAGTCAAAAGACCTTGAAACAATAATCGGTAGTAAAGGACATGTTTCATCCATACTTTCCGGCAGAAGAGAAATTACTTTGAAAATGGCACAGCGCCTAAAAGATTATTTTCAATTGCCCGCTACCATTTTTTTGCAATCGGCTTAGATTGTTTATTATTCAGCCCGCCCGGAGTATTCACCATAAGCAATACAGAATTATAAAGAATGATGTGACGAGACACCAGGACCTAGATATATAATTTCACCCTTTCGCTTTCTCCATAAAACTCACCGCCCCGATTTTTTAATCATTTTTTTAAAAATTATAAACGCAGATGATAACTCTTTCGCCAGTTTATTAAATAATAAATGCCATCCAATTTTATGGACGGCATTTATTTAAAGTCAGACTATTTTTTTAATTCCCCAATACTACAAACAACGCATAAATGATTGAAGCCAGCAAAGGCAACCAGGCTACCCAAACAAAGGCTACAAAAGCAAGTAACCAAAGTATCAATGTAATCCAGAATTTAGTATTAATTTCTCCCTGATGCAAATAGACAGCAAGCGGTGGTAAAAGAATTGCAAGGATTACTAACAAAATTGTGTTTGTATCAGTTTCTTTGCCTTCTTTCTTTGCTTTTATCTGAGCAAATAATTCTTTCTTCAATTCTTTCAGCTTTGATTTCTTCTCTTTTCTCGATAATGTTTTAAATTCTGCTACAGCAGCTTTTACGGAAGCAGGATCAGGTTCAATAGCTGTTATTGCGGGTACAATGACAGCCGCTGATGAATTATTAAATGTGGGTGTAATTAATAAAGTGGCTAACAGGAAAAGGACAATTTTTCTCATAGTTGATTTTTTGATATTCCGGTTAAGCCGGAACTGGTTTTGAATTGAATTTCGAAAACTAAAAATATTCAATCATTTGCTGTAAACAAAAAAATAGTCCCGCAAATGCGGGACTTGTCGTAAAAAAATATCAACAGGTGTGAATAGGTTTACCTGTCGGTAGGCAGATTAAATAATATCGAGTGCTTTTACAAACGAAGTGGTTACAAAAGGAAGAAGGAGTGTAAGCCATTCCCATTGTGTATAAATAGCAAATAACAATGCAGCAGTTGAAACGAAAAACGCCAACCAGTAAAGTCCTTGATATTTCTTCTTATTTTCCATTTTGTAAAATTTGATGCAAATGTAATGAAGCAATTGCAGATTTCAGATTTCAAATTGCAGATTTTTCCAGACTGATTGAATATTTCCTACCTTTTTCCGGGTTTAAAAAATATAAAAGCAGTTGCACTTACTAAAATTCCTATAATTGCAATGATGAATTTTAATTTTACCAGTAAATGAAAAAAACCAATACCGTCAATCGTTTCCGGGTGCTTCAACCATTTTATTAAATGCAGGTTTTCATAAATATCAAAACTCCATGCGGCTAATTGCAAACTGGCTAAAGCAAACAGAACATTCCGTATTAAACTCTTATTAACCCTCTCTCTTACCAACATACAAATACTTGCAATACCTGGAAAAACCCCAGCCATAAAAAAGAAATCGAAATGAAGATGGTAACCAACAATTGTCCTGGCTTTCTCATTCAAGCCAGCTAATGTTTTTGATAAGCCCTCTTTATCCAGATACAATTCAAGATCTAGTATTGTAAATAATTTCCCATTGCTGATAAATTCATCTTCCATCCACTTCATACAAAATAGACTTGTTAAGAACAGTCCAAAGCAGAAATAGAAAAGCTTTTTCCAATTGGTAACGATTGCGGACATATACATTCAATTTAAGGTGAATATAATTAATAGCCATATTAACTTTATTTTTTATGTTGAAGGCTTCAAATTTAACAGGAAGCCAAAACTTTTTTTTCAAAACCGAACCAACTGAGATGCATCTTCATTTTTTTCTAAAATACAGTACCCGTTATGGTCAAACACTATGGATAAAAATTCAACCGGTAAATTCGGATGATGATTCACTACAACAAATTTTTCCGCTTTTGCATTTGAATGAAGAAGTTTGGGAGTTTAAATTGGATTTGCCCATCGGTCAAAACGCAATTCATTACCACTATTTTTTAAAAGGCGAAGATGGATTCCCTATAGATGAAGGCGA
>JANPEU010000354.1:0-2390 GCA_031423175.1 Bacteroidota bacterium | reverse complement strand
TGCAACTGCATTGGTTGATACCGGAAGTAAAATGGATGAAGTAATCTTTGAAGAATTTAAAGGAACCGGTAATATGGAGCTACAACTTGAAAGAAGATTATCAAATAAAAGAATTTACCCGGCTATTGATCTGGTGGCTTCGAGTACAAGACGTGATGATTTATTATTGGACAGAGATGTATTGCAGCGTATGAATTTGCTTCGTGTATTTCTTGCAGATATGAATGCAGAAGAAGCTATGCGTGAATTGCAAAACAGAATGAAAGGAACAAAAAGTAACGAAGAATTTTTGGCGAGTATGAATAAATAATGGATTTAACGATTCGTTAATCAGCAGATGTGGAAATTGTTTTTGTAGCAATCTTAATGATGATATATAAATGAATTAATACAAAGCTGCTGATTTTATTCAGTGGCTTTTGTTTTTAGAATGTATAATGTTGTTTTTGTTTGTTTCTTGTATTTTTATTTTTTGAAATTTTTTCTTAATTAAATATTATGATTCAATTTGAAAAATTTGTTTTACAAAATGGTTTGAGGGTTATTGTTCACGAAGATCTTTCTACACCAATGGCGGTTGTAAATATTATGTATGACGTGGGGGCAAAAGATGAGAATCCAGAACAAACGGGGTTTGCGCATTTGTTTGAGCATTTAATGTTTGGCGGCTCTGTTAATATTCCTGAGTATGATGAGCCATTGCAAATGGCAGGTGGGGAGAACAATGCATTTACAACAAATGATCTTACCAATTACTATATACAATTACCTGCCGAAAATTTAGAAACTGCCTTTTGGTTGGAGAGTGATAGAATGTTATCACTTGCATTCAGTGAAAAAAGTCTGGAAACCCAACGCAAAGTGGTGTGTGAAGAATTTAAAGAACACTATTTGACAAAACCTTATGGTGATGTGTGGCATAAAATGAGAGAGCTGGCTTATAAAACACATCCGTACCGATGGATGACGATCGGTAAAGAGCTATCTCATATTGAAAATGCAAAACTCGATGATGTAAAAAAGTTTTTCTTTAAGCATTATCGTCCGGTGAATGCGATATTGGTAGTAGCAGGAAATGTAAAAACTTCAACTGTAAAACAGCTTGCTGAAAAATGGTTTGGCGATATTCCATCTGGCGAAAAATATATTCGCAGTTTACCTGTAGAGCCACAACAAACAGAGGCAAGAAAATTAGAAGTAGTTGCTGATGTTCCTTTAAATGCTTTTTATAAATGTTGGCACATTTACTCAAGGCTCGATAAAAGATATTATACAGCAGATTTAATTACCGATATTCTAAGCGGTGGTGGCTCGTCACGGTTGTATCAAAGCATGGTAAAAGAAAAAAAATTATTTAGCAATATTGAATGTCATCATACACAGAGCGATGATGCCGGGCTTGCTGTAATAGAGGGTAAATTAGTAACCGGAGTAAAAATGGAAGATGCAGAAAAAGCAATTGAAGAAGAGTTAGAAAAGATGAAAACAGAAATGGTGAGTGTTGCTGAACTTCAAAAAGTTAAAAACAAAACAGAAAGCATGATTGCTTTTGAAGATATGAGTGTGATGAGCCGTGCTACAAGCCTGGCTATGTATGAACTGTTAGGAGATGCGGCTTTAATGAACTCGGAACTGGAGAAATATGCAGCAGTAACCACGGAAGATATTTTAACTGAAAGCCGGAATATCTTTAAGCAAAGCAACAGCAATACGCTTTATTACAGAACTAAGAATTAGTTTCCTCAGGATTTCAGGTTATTGATGATTCCCGTTATATTTGCAGCCCCGAAAGGGATTTCAAATTTCAACAAAGTAAGGTGCGGCTTGCCCACTGAAGCTTTAGCGAAGGTGCGGTAGCTCAGTTGGTAGAGCAAAGGACTGAACCCCGAACATTCGGGGCTGGTGATGCGGTTCTGTTGGAAAATAAATTGGTGCGGTAGCTCAGTTGGTAGAGCAAAGGACTGAAAATCCTTGTGTCGGCGGTTCAATCCCGCCCCACACCACAAAACCCAGGACATTTTCTGGGTTTTGTTTTTATGCATTTTGTTTACATCATTTTTTCTCTTCAGGCGAATCGTTTTTATGTTGGAGAATCTGCATTCCCCGATGGCAGATTAATAGAACATAATACTGGCAAATATTCTGGAGCAAGTACAAAAATGTCGAGTGATTGGGAATGCAAACTTCTAATAAAATGTAAAAATCGTTCTGAAGCATTAATAGTTGAACGCTATATTAAGAAGATGAAATCCCGCCAGTTTATTAATTCATTGATTACTGATAATGAGTTCAGGAAAAAATTCCGACAACTTGTAAGCGATAAGTTTACCATAATACTACTTGAATAATCTTGCAGTTCTCACGATGACTCGGTACCGCCCTGCACCACC
>JANPEU010000353.1:0-5691 GCA_031423175.1 Bacteroidota bacterium | reverse complement strand
GGTTTTGACAATGTAAGTATCATGAGTTATGCAGCTAAATTCAGTTCTCAGTTTTATGGACCGTTTCGTGATGCATGCCATTCGGCGCCAAATACCACGGGGATTAAAAACAGAAAGAGTTACCAGTTATCGCCATTGAATATGAATGATGCTATTGCAAGTGCCTTGCGTGATGAGAAAGAGGGAGCCGATATTTTAATGGTGAAACCTGCTGCATTGTACACCGATGTTATTGCAAAACTGAAACAGCAAATAGTAAAACCACTTGCTGCTTATCATGTAAGTGGAGAGTATGCAGCTATTGAAGCATTAGCAGAAAAAAAATTAGTGAATCGTGAAGCAGCGCATCTGGAAGTGTGGACAGCACTTACAAGAGCTGGTGCGGATATTATAATTTCTTATGCAGCAAAAAATGCAAAGAAATGGATTGAGAGGATGGAGTATTGAAAGCCCCGGCCTCCCCAAACCCCTCCGAAGGAGGGGCTTCGCAAGGTACAAAGCCAGCTTATCGGCGAGACTGATTAATTGCGGAGTGATTGATTTGTGGTGAGTAGAGAATTAAAGATGATGAGGTAGAACAAAAAGTTTAGTAAAGTTATAAAGCACCGCTCCCTCTCCGTCAGGAGAGGGAGAGTGAGGCCAAACAAATGCAAAAAGTATTTTTTATATCTATTATTATTACAACGGCAAGTAAAACATTTGCACAAATACCGGCAACCGGCAGTTGGTTTGCCATGCAGCTACCTGTAAACATCAGTAACAAATGGCAATGGCATAATGATGCCGGATACAGAACGCTGGGTGCTTCATTAAATGCTTATCAATTCTTGTATAGAACCGGTGTTAGATATGTTGCAAATAAAAAATGGAGCATTGCAACCGGTACGGCTTTTTTTTATACAAGAAGCTCTTATCAGAAATTTAATCGGGAGTTTGGAAAAGAGTTCCGCCTTTGGCAGGAGGTAAATGCACAACATCTGCTTTCAAAAACCATTCTATTGCAAAATCGTTTTCGTACAGAACAAAGATGGTTTGCAGAAACCGATAGCAGAGATTCTTATTTTGGATTTCGTATGCGTTACCGGGCAGCGGTCACAAAAGCACTGACGGATAAATGGAGTGTACAATTTGCCGATGAATACATGAGGCAACAGGCGAATAATAAATTTTCATTTAATCAAAACAGAGCAATGGCAACTGCTATTTTTAAAATAAACTCGACAGCACAACTACAGGGCGGCTATATGTGGTTAAAATGGCCAACCTCTTCACAACATATTCTCACATTTACTTTTCAAAAAACAATTTCATTGCATGCTAAATGAACCGACAATACAAAAGAATAAACTCTATCCGATTTTTCTGAAACTGGAAGAACTGGAATTGTTATTGGTTGGTGCCGGTAATGTGGGATTGGAGAAATTAAATTCCTTGCTTTCCAATTCGCCGGAGGCAAAGATTACAATCGTTGCTCCTTTAATAAAAGAAGAAGTAAGAGGTCTATTGCAAAATCATCCTTTCTGCAATTTAGTTCAGCGTTCATTTGAAGAAACTGATTTGAATAATAAAGATTTGGTTGTGCTGGCTACCGATGATAAGGAATTGCATAAAAAAATAAAAGCACTGGCAGAAGAAAAAGGAATTTTAGTAAATGTGGCGGATACCCCAGAGTTATGTGATTTTTATTTAGGCTCAATTGTACAAAAGGGGAATTTAAAGATTGCTATAAGCACTAATGGAAAATCTCCCACGGCAGCCAAAAGAATTAAAGAAGTATTGAATAAAGCCTTGCCGGGTGAACTGGATGAGGTGATTGAAAATCTGCACCAGATAAGAAATAAACTCAATGGCAATTTTGAATACAAAGTAAAAAAGCTAAATGCGCTGACTAAAGTGTTGGTGGAAGAAACCGAATATAATAGTAGCTGGAGAAAAATTGCGACGTACTCCTTAATGGCTTTTGCATTTATGCTGATTGGGTATTTTATTTTTTCTTATTTACCCATACAAAAAATGGCCGATGATACATATAAATGGTATCAAACTTTAGACAAAGCATTCCCCATCATGGTGCTTGCAGGTTTTTGTGCGCAGTTGGTGGATGGGGCATTGGGAATGGGATATGGAGTAACAAGCGCCACAATTCTTTTATCGGCAGGTGTAAATCCGGCGGCAATAAGCGGAAGCATTCACACTGCTGAAATGTTTGCAAGTGGTGCGTCGGGTTACAGTCACTATAAATTTGGAAACGTAAATAAAAAATTATTCAAGGCATTACTCATTCCCGGAGTGTTGGGGGCAATAGCCGGTGCCATCATGCTGGTGACACTGGGCAATAAATATGGAAATTTCATTCGCCCGGTTATTGCAGGCTATACATTGATACTGGGAATAAAATTTATCATGAATGCTTTCAGGGAAATAAAACCGCAGAAAAAATTTAAACGTTACCGTTTGCTCGCTGGTGTGGGTGGTTTCTTTGATTCATTCGGAGGCGGTGGCTGGGGTCCGATTGTAACGAGTACATTAATTAATAATGGACGCAATCATAAGTATGTGGTGGGTTCAGTAAGTTTAACCGAGTTTTTTGTAACGCTTGCAAGTGCCTTTACATTTTTTACCATGATTGGTGTCAGTCATTGGCAAACAATACTTGCATTAATAATCGGCGGATTGGTTGCTGCACCAATTGCAGCAAAACTTGCAGGAAGGTTGCCAAAGAAAACAGCTTATATTTTATTAGGAGTACTTGTTATTTTCTGGAGTATACGAATATTGATAAAATTACTTTAAGAAAAATAATTAGCCCAGCCAGTTTTTTAGTGCAGTAGAAATTTTTTCAGCTTCTACTATAAATCCATCATGTCCATAAACTGAATCAATCTCAACTAGTGTTGAGTTAGGCATATGTGCAGCCATAAATTCCTGTTCATGTAAGGGGCAAAGAATATCACTGGAGATGCCGATGATTAAAGTTTTTTGTTGGATTGTTTTTAAAATGGCATCCACTTTACCACCTCTTCCTCTTGCTATATGATGACTGTCCATGGTTTTTGTAAGCATCCAATAACTATAGGCATTAAAGCGGTTTACTAATTTATCTCCTTGATAATTTATGTAAGACGATGCCCTGAAATTGTCAATCTTTTCAGAATCGGGATCAGTTTGTTTTTGGACGAGAATTCCGTAGTTACGATAGGTAAGCATACCAATTGCTCTGGCAGCTTTCAAACCTTTTTGTCCGGCTTCCTTGGTTAAATCTTTCCAGGTACTGTCAGCTTCTATCGCTAATCTTTGTGCTGTATGTATCGCAATGCCCCATGCACTTTCTGTTGGCGATGTACCAATGAGAAAAAGATTTTCTATTACATCCTTTTCCATCACACACCATTCTATTGCCTGGTAACCGCCCATGCTGCCGCCCATTACTAAAAAAATTTTTTCTATACCCAATTCTTTACGTAAAAGAATATGTGCATTCACCATGTCACGGATTGTGATTAATGGAAAATTGCTAAAGTAAGGTTCTTGACTTTCCGGGTTTACAGAAAGGGGACCCGTACTGCCATAACAGCTACCAATTATATTAGCGCAAACAATAAAATAGTTTTCAGAATTGATAAAACCTTTTTCTCCGACCACACCGGGCCACCATTCTGCTGCATCCGAATTGGCAGTAAGAGCATGACATACCCAAACCACATTGCTTTTATCCGCATTCAGATTGCCATACGTATGGTAAGCAATGCTGATGCCTGGCAAAGATTTTCCGCATTCCAGAACGAATGTTCTTTCGTATTTAAATACTTTTATCATCAATAATAAACTGAATGCAAAGTAAAGGATTGCATGAGTTACTTTTGTAATTATAACGTAAGAAATAACAAATAATATGGAGCAACATCCGCTGACAAAAGCCATCCGAATTCAAACGGAGCGAACCAATGAAATGGAACATTCCACACCACTATTTCTTACCAGTAGTTTTTGTTTTGATAATGCGGATGATATGCGGGCTGCATTTGCAGATGAATCAGATGATAATATTTACAGCCGTTTCAGCAATCACAATGTAAAAGAATTTACAGATAAAATGGTGGCATTGGAAGGAGCGGAAGCAGGATTTGCAACCGCAACAGGAATGAGTGCCGTCTTTGCATCATTTATGTCGCATTTAAAAAGTGGCGACCATCTTTTATCATGTAGTTCTATTTTTGGAAGTACACATTCGATTATAACAAAATATTTACCGAAGTATGGAATTGAATGCAGTTATGTAAATGCAAATAAACCGGAAGAATGGGAAAAAGCAATTAAGCCTAATACGAAAATGATTTACCTGGAAACGCCAACAAATCCGGGACTGGATATAATTGATTTGGAATTTGTATCGAAGCTTTCAAAAAAATATAAACTGATTTTGAATGTTGACAATTGTTTTGCTACTCCGGTTTGTCAAAAGCCAATTGATTTTGGTGCAGACTTAGTTGTACACTCTGCAACAAAATGGCTGGATGGACAAGGAAGGGTTTTGGGTGGCGTGATTGTTGGAAAGAAAGAACTCATCCATGATATATATTTATTCTGTCGAAGTACAGGGCCGGCATTATCACCTTTCAATGCGTGGGTGCTGAGTAAAAGCCTGGAAACACTCGATGTAAGAATGGAACGTCATGCTGCAAATGCTTTGAAGATTGCTGAAAAATTGGAAGGTCATTCTAAGATTTCATCTTTAAGATATCCATTTCTTGCAAGTCATCCGCAACATGCCATTGCAAAAAAGCAAATGAAGAATGGCGGTGGATTATTTTGTTTTGAATTGAAAGGAGGATTTGAAAGTGGTAAAAAATTTCTGAACAGTTTACAAATGCTATCCATGACAGCGAATCTTGGTGATACAAGAAGCATTGCCTCGCATCCGGCAAGTACCACACATGCTAAATTAACAGAAGCAGAAAGACAGGAAGTAAATATTACACCGGGGTTGATTCGTATTTCTGTTGGATTGGAATATGTGGATGATATATTGGCTGATATTTTACAGGCATTAGATAAATGCTAAGTTTTTCTTTTTCTTAATTGCTGCAAGGTTGCTCTCATATCTTTTGGAAGTTCGGCTTCTAATTGCTGAAGATTTCCATTGCTGTCAGAAAAACTGAGTTGCATGGAATGTAATGCAAGTCTGCCCATAATTGGTTTTTCTTCCTCTGCACTTTTTGCAAGATTAAATTTCTTTTTAAAAGAAGAAAGCAGAATTGGTTTTCCATCACCATAAAGATCATCACTAACTATCGGATGACCAAGGTCTTTCATATGTATGCGTATCTGGTGTGTACGTCCGGTATGAATTTGAAACTGGACCAATGAATAAATTCCAAAATCCTCCAGCACTTCATAATCGGTGATGGCTTCTTTACCTTTCCGGTTTATCACCATTGTACCTTTTTTCACCGGGTGCTCCATGATACGTGCAGTGATGGTATCTTTTTTATTTTGCGGTGAACCGATTATAATTCCCTGGTAAATTTTTTTTGTAGCTCTGTTTTCAAATTGAAGAGATAAATGTTTGTGAGCAGTTTCATTTTTTGCAAATACAATTAACCCGCTGGTGCCTTTATCTAACCGGTGCACAGTATAGATGCTGCCGTATTTTTCAATCAATAGTATCTTCAATGAAATTTCTTTTCCTTC
>JANPEU010000352.1:0-1879 GCA_031423175.1 Bacteroidota bacterium | reverse complement strand
TTCCGATGCTTTCAATAAAAAATGCCTGTATAAATCACCTAACCACACGGAAGTTTGTAACTCATTCTCCGGTGTCATCTCTGTTGAACGAAAAGGTTCAGTTGCACTTTTAAATTTACCGGCATAAAAAATCTGCGGTTGTATATCCAGTTTTTCTAATGTGCCCTTCAAAAAAGCAAGCGATGCAGAAAAACCATTCCATTCTAAATAACCCTGCGGGCTTATATAAATTTTATCGGCTGCGTTTGCAATATGATAAGATTTTTCTGTAAGCACATCTCCAAAAGCAAAAATAAATTTCTTACTGCTTTTAAAATCCAGTAAAGCATTTCTGATTTCATCACTTGCAGCAAACCCATTCGGTCCAGGATTACATTGGATATAAATGCCTGAAATTTTTGGATCCGTCTTTGCTTTTTCTATTAAGCGGATTACATCAAACAAACCCGGAACATTTTTTTCTTCATCACCGCTGAATGCTCCAAAAGGATTTTGCTGTACTTGCTCCATATAATGCTGACCTAAGTTGATTACCAGTACAGATTGTGCTTCAATCTTTGGCTTGGAAGATGTAGTTAAATTTCCTACCCATGCAATAAAAAAGAAAAAAACCAGTAACATAAAAATTGCCAATGCAAGTAAGGACGCAAAAAATGTTTTGAAAAAACTCCGCATAAATCAATTCTTTGTTGAACGCCAAAAATAAAGATATTTGAGCCGTAACCGACGGGCAGTTTATGAATAAAGCATATTTACTTACAGGCGGCAATATTGGCAATCGATCTGCTTTTCTCTTGCAGGCCAGGGAACTGCTTACACTTCATTGCGGAGAAATTTCTGCTAAGTCTTCGTTTTATGAAACAGCGGCATGGGGCAATACGGATCAACCTGCTTTTCTGAACCAGGCACTGGAACTGAAAACGAAACTGAATGCACGGCAGCTTATCCGAAAAATTTTAAAAATAGAAAAACGGATGGGTAGAATACGAAAGGAAAAATATGGACCAAGAAATATTGATATAGACATCTTGCTATACAATGTTGAAATCCACGATATCCCTTTTCTCAAAGTTCCTCACCCCGAAATGCAGAACCGGAGATTTGCGTTGCTGCCATTAGCGGAAATTGCCCCGGGTATCATTCACCCTGTTTTTAAAAAGTCGATAATGGAACTTTTAAATGATTGTTCAGATACACTTGAAGTAAAAAAAATCGGTAGCGCCTCAGTTTGAAATTCCTCCTAAAGAGTCCTTTGGACAAAACATCGAAGTCTTGTCTTACCGAGCGGCGTCGTTATTAGTTTCTGAATTTAAAGAATCTAAGCGAGGTATCTCATAGGGTAATAACAGTATGAGATACCTCTCCGCTTTTGGCGGATCGGTAGGATAAGTCTCAGTGGGTTTGATTATTCTTTATAGATTTCAAACTGGGCATTACTAAAAAATCGCCGATATATAAGAATGAATTAGATTCCCCTGATTTATCCACAAACTATCATTTTGCAAAACTTCAAACTTACATTTCATTTATTTTGCAGCCACTCAATCTGCAATCTAAAATTTGCAATCTGCAATAAAGAATGAATTATCATTTCATCACCATAGAAGGAAATATCGGCGCTGGAAAAACAACGCTTGCACACCTGCTTAGCAAGCATTACAATGCAAGATTGATTCTGGAAGAATTTGCAGACAACCCCTTTCTTGCAAAATTTTATGAGAACCAGGCACAATATGCTTTTCCGGTTGAGCTTTTTTTTATGGCTGAGCGATATAAGCAATTGAAAGATTTATTGCAGCAAAAAGATCTGTTCAACAGCCTTACTATTTCCGATTATTTATTTAATAAATGTCTTTTGTTTGCAAAAGTTACTTTGCCC
>JANPEU010000351.1:0-1643 GCA_031423175.1 Bacteroidota bacterium | reverse complement strand
GCACAAACTATTATCCCGGATGGAATGCACTACGCCAGCATCTGGCATTACCTGCGTAATAGTGTTCCCGGATTAAATATTGTTGGTGATTTAATAAATCCAGATGATGTAAATTTTAACCGATATGGGTTAATGCCACGGGTAAATAATACCGGCGAAGAAGTGGAAATGGATAACCCCGAAGGTGTTTATTTTTTTCTGAATGAAATACAAGTTCAGTTTAATGTAATTTCATCTTTGAACCTTGAAGATGTTTCTTTAATTACTGTTTCCAAACAACCGGCACCGGCACTAGGGGCATATAATGGATACATATCTATCTATACTAAAAAAGGGATTTCCAATACAACTAATCTGCAAAAAAGTTTTTCATCAGATAAACGGGAGGGTTATTCAATTGTCCGGAATAGTTTTATTGCAGAAGATTGGAGACCCGTCTCCACATCCACGATTGTTACTAAAATAATAGATAAAACAACTAAGCCAATTTTATTAAAATTATCTCCGGGTCAGGTGTATAAAATAATTATTGCGGGCCGGGATGAAAAAGGAAATTTTATTCTGGAAGAAAAAATTATTCAATAGTCGGTTACCCAAAAAATAAATAAGCCATCCCGATTGCAGTGATTACCCCTACCAAATCTGCTAATAACATTGCCCCAATTGAATACCGGGTATTCTTCACTCCTACTGCACCGAAGTAAACCGCCACAACATAAAATGTTGTATCAGCACAGCCTTGTAGTATTGAAGATAATCTTCCAGCAAATGAATCGGCACCAAATGTACTCATGGTATCCACCATCATGCCTCTTGCACCACTGCCACTAAATGGACGAACTAATGCTGTTGGCAATCCATCTACAAATCTTGTATCGGCACCAGTGGCAACAAATAAATTTTTTATACCGTCGATAATATATTCAAATGTGCCACTGGTACGAAGCATACTTATAGCAACCAACATTCCAACTAAAAAAGGAATGATGCGTATTGCTGTTTCAAATCCACCTTTTGCACCATCTATAAAAGCATCAAACACATTAATCCTTTTATAAATGCCACCGAGTACGATTGCTACTAAAATCAGAAGGAGTAAACCATTTCCAAATGTGCCTGAAAAATTTTCGAGATCTTCTTTATTAAGTCTTACAAGCAATAAAACAAAAACAGATATTAAAATTGAAATACTTCCAATCCATGCAAGAATTACGGGTTGTAATAAATTTATCCTTTGTTTAATTGATACGATAATCATAGCGGCAACTGTTGCTGCAAATGTTACTATCATACAAGGAACAAAAATATCAGTAGCATTTTTTGCACCAGCCCCGGCACGGATGGCAATTACACTAACCGGAATCAACGTTAATCCGGATGCATGCAGACATAAAAACATTATTTGTGAATTAGAAGCTCGTGTTTTATCAGGATTAATTTCCTGTAAACTTTCCATTGCTTTTATTCCAAATGGCGTTGCAGCATTATCCAAGCCTAATAAGTTTGCAGAAAAATTCATCATCATATGTCCGGTAGCAGGATGGCCCTTTGGTACATCGGGGAATAACTTAGAAAAAAATGGCCCGATTACTCTTGATAATAAATTGATACCGCCAGCCCTTTCTGCTATGCTCATAAAGCCC
>JANPEU010000350.1:0-5493 GCA_031423175.1 Bacteroidota bacterium | reverse complement strand
CTTCAAAGCTGACATTGAACTCATAATTTTTTGTAAACTGTGGCTGAAGCGATGGATTACCCACTTCCGATAAATATTGATCCACATATCTTGCAAAAGGATTCAGTTGCTCATATACCGCTCGCTGTATTGTTCTTCTGTGAACGAGGTAAGCTCTTAACTGGTAACCTGCAATTTTCATAATCGGTTTGCTCAGATAAATATACGGGAACAGGTCGGTGCGTTGAATGCTGAATGTAGTATCATCCGGAATAATCTGGTTTCCTTTCATATTGGTGTTCTCCAATCTGGAACCAACTTTAAGAACAATTTCTTTTCCCAACGTTTTTGAAATCTGAAAATAAACTGCATTAATATTTTCAGAATAATTAAAAGTATTGGTACGGCTGTTATCTTTTGCCCGTATTCCATTTTGTTCACGAAAATAATTGGTTGTGTTTTTAAAACGATGAACAGATGATCTCAATCCTGTCTCAATTGTTGTTTTGTTTTTAAATTTCAGTTTCAAATCAGATTTTGCTATAAAAAGATTTCTTCGGTTATCGCCATTTCCATCACCACCATACACAGGTATTACAGGAAAATTATGTGTGGTTGTAAAAAGCTGATCCGATTCATGGGTAGCATGACTGTAAAAAATATCATTTTCCCATTCACTGCCAAGCGAATCAATTTTGTATTTCGATTCAATGCCATTGCCGATAACCAGTGAATTGCCGGAATTGTTTACCCGGTTCAGGTTGCTCACCAGCGTTTGACTGTTACTTATTTTTTTAATCAAACTGTTATTGTCCGATTTGTTTTTTGTTTCATTCCAACTTACACTGCCATCAAAATTAAGTTCCCATTTTTTACCTAATGACCAGGAAAGACCATAGTTGGTATAAAGTCCATCAGCCGGATATTTTGTAAAAGCATTCTGAGTAAGAATCGTATCAGATGCAAACAGGCGATTGGTGTTTATTTTTTCAAAGCTGTTTCTTTTACTATAATTAAAATTTATAAACGAACTTTTCTTGCCATCATTATTATTCAGGCTGAATCCAATAAACTGATTGCCATAAGTACCCTGCTGCAATCCGGTAGTTACACTTCCCGTAAGACCAGGCTTTATCCCTTTTTTCAACACTACATTTACAATACCACCACCACCGCTGGCTTCATATTTTGCCGAAGGCGTTTTCAATATTTCAATTTTTGAAATAGCATTGGGGGGCAAACTCTTCAGCATGCTTGCTACATCGGCGGCACTCATTTTCATTTCTCTTCCGTTTACCTGAACCGTTGCTGGTGTCATACTGTTTAAATAAATATTGCCATCCTGATCCATAAATATTCCGGGTACTTTTTCAATCACTTCAAACCCATTGGAAGAACTGGCAACTAAATTTTCAGGATCCACAATTGTTTTATCATCTTCCTGCCGCATCAATGGTTTTTTAGATTGGATAATCACATTATCCAGTTTTTTTGATGATGGTTCAAGTAGATATCTGAAAATGGTTTGATTGCCGGTTAATGCAAACCCTTTTTGTATGGGCAGGTGATTCACTGCGCTGATTGTAATAAAATATTGAGTGTTCCGTAAAAGATTAAATTTTGCAATGCCACTGCTGTCAGCAATTTTTTGCAAGGACTGTGAACTGTCAGGGTTGTTGGTTATTTTTATTGTGGCGTTGGAAATCGGGTCATTTTTAGGATTCGTTATTTTAAAAGTAACTGAAATATTTTGTGCAGTTGAAAGAACAGAAAACAATCCAATGAATAGAACCGGAACAATTATTTTTCTGTATTGTATTTTTATAAGGTGGATAAAGCTAAATGACATTAAAAAGTTTTTATTGATGGGGTAAATGGATAGCCGCCAAATATAAAGACAGTAAGTATAACAAATGGTTAAGTTTATATGTACCATATTAAAATTTGATAAGCAAGGCGAAAAAACAGGATGGACGTATATTGAAGTGCCTGCAGACCTTGCCCGGCAATTAAAACCCGGCAGCAAACTTGGGTTTAGGGTAAAGGGTAAATTGGATAATTATAAAATTACCCAGGTAGCACTTTTGCCAATGGGTGGTGGCAATTTTATAATGCCCGTGAACCAGGAAATGCGCAAAGCCATCCATAAAAGACATGGAGCTCTGTTAAATGTTCAACTGGCACTGGATGAATCTGATTTTATTTTCAATAAAGATTTTATGGATTGCCTGGATGATGAACCCGGTGCAAAGAAATTTTTCAATACACTACCCGGTGCACATCAACGGTATTTCAGTAAATGGATTGATAGTGCAAAAACAGAGCCCACCAAAATAAAAAGAATTACAATGGCTGTAAATGCATTGGCAAAAAAATGGGGCTATCCTGAAATGCTTCGTTCTTCTCAAAGCAAGATTTAAGTTTTATTAATTGTTATTACTTTTCTTTGCAATATGATTAAATCAATCCATGATTTTAAGAATCCATTCTTTATCGGTGTAGCCGGATCGGGTATGAGTGCAATAGCTCAATATTTAAAAGGGATTGGTAAAAAGGTAAGCGGTAGCGACCGTTTTTTTGTTGCCGGTGAATACAACGAAACAAAAGAAAAACTGGAGGCTGAAAGAATTAAATGTTTTATTCAAAATGGAGATGGTATAACAACTGAAACAGACCTCGTTGTTGTTTCAACTGCTATTGAGGATACCGTTTTTGAAGTTCAGAAAGCAAAGCAATTAAATATTCCAATTATCAAACGATCCGAATTGCTGTCTTTAATTGCAGAAAGTAAAAAAACAATTGCTATTGGTGGTACAAGTGGTAAGAGTACAACAACTGCCATGTTGTTTGATATTTTAGAATATGCCGGATTAAATCCGAGTATCATCAGCGGAGCTGGATTAGTGAGTATTATTAAAGAGGGGAAAATTGGAAATGCAAAAGTTGGGAAAGGGGAGTGGTTGGTGATTGAAGCGGATGAAAGCGATGGCAGCATTGTGCAATACAAACCTGAAATTGGATTGGTGCTGAATGTAGATAAGGATCATAAAGAAATGGATGAGTTGATGAATATTTTTACCATATTTAAAAACAACAGTAAAAAAATGGTAGTCAATCAATCGCATCCATTAGCTGCAACGCTATCACAAAACAAGAATCAGGATTTTTCAACAGATGAAAATATCAAAGCTGGTTATGTTGCAAATAATTTTAAACAAGAAGGCTTCAGTATTCAATTTGAAATATTAAATATTCAATTTGCAATCACATCAATCGGCCATCATAATATGGAAAATGCTCTTGCAGCTGTTGCAATTGCAAACCAAATTGGAGTTGATCTGACTCTTTGTGCCGAAGCATTAAAAAAATATGAAGGTATTTACCGCCGCAACCAGGTACTGGGAAATAAAAATGGTGTTTGGCTGATTGATGACTATGCCCACAATCCGATAAAATGCGCTGCAGCAATAAAAGCCTGTCAGCCCGTTGCAGAAAAACTAATTGCATGGCTGCAACCACATGGCTATGGCCCTACAAAGTTTTTACGAAATGATTTTGTAAAAGAAATTTCAGACGCATTGCGACCCCAGGATGAAATATGGATGAGTGAAATTTTTTATGCGGGTGGTACTGCGGTTAAAGATATTTCTTCAGTAGATTTAATACATGATATTAAAGCAACGGGTAAGTCAGCATATTTTGTTGAAGACCGGAATGCCTTTTTAAAAACTGCCCGGTCACATTTTACAGGCAATTGTGTTTTATTATTAATGGGGGCAAGAGACCCATCGCTTGAAAAATTTGCAAAACAAATTTGGAAGGAATTATAAACTTAATTGTTCATCATTCTTTTTATCATGAAATAGGAAATAATGACGATGATGAGAACTGCAATGACAGCAATAATCAGCCAGGGCTCTTTTTTTAATTCTAATTTTTTCCGCAGTTTCTTTTTCTTTTCTGTTTTTTTCTTCAGGTCGCGGTTCAGCATCTCCACCATATATTGAATCTGCTGCTTATCTTTTATTTGTTGCAAACCTTCCAGCGCATCTTCTGTAAAATCAGAATCAAGCATTTGTTTTTCCACTTCATGCTTCTCATTGGCAGGTAACTGGTCATTCAGATATTTCAGCAATGTTTCCTGGTCTATATCTTTTGATAAATTGGATAATATGTCTTTTAAATTTTCTGACACTTTATTTCAGTTCATTTAATTTATTTTCAATCCCTATTTTTAAATTTCTTTTTCCGTTTTGAATATGGCTTTTTACCTGCATCAGGGTATAACCAGTTTGTTCTGCTATTTCCTGGTAGCTTTTTTTGTTTATATAAAACAAAGTTACACATTGTTGTTGCTCTCCATTCAATTCTTTCAGGGCTGCATTCATCACATCCAGCGTCAGATCATGCTGCAAAAATTCTTTTTTATCTTTTTCTTCCGCGGCTATACTCATCCTTTCATTTAACTCCAGTGGAATTTTACCCTGCTTATCTCTTAGTATCATCAGGCAGTGGTTTTTTGCCACCATATAAATCCAGCTTTTAAAATATTTTACTTTATACTTATGTAATTCGGTAATGGCTTTTAAAAAAACCTGCTGCACACTATCTTTTGCTGCCTCTTCATTTTTTAAGTATTTCATACATACGCCCAGTAGCAGCATGGTATATCGCTGAAGCAAAATACCCAGCAGTTCATTGTCCCCGCTTTGGTAAAATTGTTCAAGCAGGTCCTGATCGGTGGTATGGTTATAGTTGCCGGAATTCACAAGTGGAAAATAAACATTTTGTAACTAAGATGTAAAAAAGAAAAAATTTCATACGGATAGTGCTTCCAATGTCTTTTCTTTTTTTCTTAAACACGAAGAAGATTCTGCCGTTGTTGGTATGAGGCGTTGCTTTGTGTATAGCCTACCAACAAATATATCATGATTTTATTTACTTCGTTTTGTTGGTACACCTCCCGCATGTCTATGCTGCATACCAACAACGGCAGAAAAAACATTTTGTAATTAAGATGTAAAAAAGAAAAAATTTCATACGGATTGTACTTCTTATGGCTTTTCTTTTTATCTTAAATACGAAAGTTTTGAATAAGCCTGGAGTGTTTTTTTTTAGTCAACCTATATCAGGACGAGACACTGTTGTGTGAAGTGTTATTCATGAAGCATCTTTTCAACTTCATTTTTTAAAGTGGGCAATTGAGAAACGATAATAGACCAAATAATATCGTCAGAAACAGAATCGTAGCCATGAATAATACGGTTTCTTGTATCAACAATTTTCCTGGAATTAGAAAGTTCAATAGAATCGTCTTTCTGGAGAATCCTATTCATTGCTTCTCCGATAATTTCAATATTTCTTTCAACGGCTCTTCGAGTTTTTAAATCATTTTGATATACCGTAAATTCTTTTGGTGTATCAATAAAGAAGCTGTCTATTTCATTAATAGCGTTTAAAATATCATAAAGCCATACTTTAATTTCAATGTCCATAAATAAGTTGTCTTTGCTG
>JANPEU010000349.1:0-1674 GCA_031423175.1 Bacteroidota bacterium | reverse complement strand
GTTTTTTACGGGTAAAAATATGATGGTGGATACAGCAGGACGTATCGATAAGTACAAAAAGAAATACGCAAAAAAAGCTGAATAATATTAACTTTAAAATTGTTCTTCTGATTTTTTAGGATTCATTTCCTGATTTTGATGAAGAATTGTTTTTCATGGCTATACTTTAAAACCCCCTGATTCCTCAGGGGGTTTGTTGTTTAAAGAATTGTTAGCAATTAACCCCATAACAAAATCTTAATACAAGCCTCCAGCATAACAGCACACTTACTAAAACAAATTGTTTTTCGTGACAGTCGCTTTAATGAATTGCGGATGCCAAGATTGTTTCTTTCGATAGTATTCGTATGATATTGAAACTTACAATGAATAGCAGTTGGAATAAGCGAAGGATAAATATTTAAACCATCGGTATAAATTTTACGTGGGTTAAGGGTAAGCACTTTATCAATTACTTTTCTGATATTCTCTTTTGTTCTGCCACCAACAATAAAATCTATAATTGATTTTGTAGTTCGGTTGATGGCATACGTAATGTACTTATAACAAGAAGGATGATTTCTGCCAATAAAAGTTTGCATCTCATCTACTTCATACACTTGTTTTGTTTCGGTAAAAATGAGAGTTGCAATCTTTTTACTGATAAGCAGCAATCTTCTTCGTACCGTTGTTTTTGCAATATGCAAATACCTGCTAATGGAACTGATGCTCATCCCTTCATTATTCAGTAGCACAATATTTTTATCCTCTGTTGTTGATGTAAGTTTGTATGTATAAAATGATTGCTGATATTTATGGCATTGCCTGCAAAAATATTTCTGTTTGGTTTTATACCAATCTTTTTTAATGCAGGCATTTGTACAATAGCGACAAAGTACAGGTGATAAATGGCTCACACTCCTACGCTAGAGCTTTGGAGTATAGACAATAGAAAACAAAAAACTTTAGGGGCTTATATTTTAGCGAATCTCTTATTAAGCAGTGATATAAACAATACCACGAAAGGAGTAAAATAAAACCGCTGGTTATTATAAACCAACGGCTTAGAAATTTTATTTTTGATCAGGTGATGAATGGCTCACTACCCACTACCCGTGAGGAGCTTTGTTATTTTAGCAATTTTATGGATTTAATTATTTCGTTTCCTTTATTTTTCCATATATTTTCCATTATAGAGGTACAATTAAAACTCCCGATTAATAATCTCTCTTCCAAAACCGTAAAGAACATTTTATTATAGATGATTCCATTTAATGCTTTAGAGTAAAACGTAATGATGAAAAAGTCTTTCCCGTTTATCTTTTCTTGATTTTGACTTGTTACAGTTATACCTCGCTGTTTTAGGATATTTATTAACTCATCAGAATATTTCTTTATATCTATTGAAGTTGTCTTTTTAGCAGAATGAGTAAAAGCAAAATTTACAGAACTATTATTGTTTGTATAAACTTCAGTTGGTCTACTTCCTTCGCTTGGATATTTAACGGTTATTGTGTTTATATCCATTTGCTTAAAATCAGAAGGCAACAATATCTCCACTTTTTGTGAAAGAATTTTTCTGCTTTCTAACTGTTTTGCTGCTGCTGATTTAAAGTTTAAAAACCAAAACGACACTAATAATAATATGATTCGCTTATACATCTGTTAACTCCTTCCAATTTATTTTAGTAATAG
>JANPEU010000348.1:0-7243 GCA_031423175.1 Bacteroidota bacterium | reverse complement strand
ATTCGGGGCATGTCATCAATGAAAGCGGAAAACAAAGATCTTGGAGTAAAAATAGAAGCCAAATATCTGGTTGGAGAATATGATATTCTAATTCTTTCAGCAAAAGAATCAACCGGGTTAAAAATATGGCTGGATGAAAACGGGTATAAAATTCCTGCTGGCGCAGATGAAGTACTAGAGCCTTATATAAAAAGCAATCTCAAATTTTTTGTAGTAAAAGTAAATGAAGCTGAAAAGAAAAAATTGCCGGGAGATTTTCTTCGTCCTATTCAAATAAGTTTTTCATCTCCAAAATTTATGCTACCAATCAGACTGGGTATGGCAAATGCTGATGGTGACCAGGATATGCTCGTTTATGCTTTTACAAAAAAAGGAAGAATAGAAGCTACGAATTACAGAACAGTTTCTTTGCCGACCGCTAAGAATATTCCATTATTTGTAAAAAATAACTTCGAAAGTTTTTATGCCAATCTATTTCAAAATCAATGGAGCAAAGAAGGTAAAGCAATTGCCATGCTTGAATATGCGTGGGATGTAAGCCCGAAGAATTTTGTAAAATGCGATCCATGTGTGGCCACGGCACCATCAACACAAGATTTAGTACAAGCAGGCGTTTGGTGGGTGAACCGCGATTGGAATGATTATACAGATGTAGATCAAAAAGAAGATGATTATTCTGATAATGTTTATTTCACCAGATTACATATACGCTACAATCGCAAATCTTTTCCCCAGGATTTACAATTTCAAACAACACCCAATACAGAAAATTATCAGGCACGTTATATTGTTACACATCCGGCTACCGGCGATTTTGGTTGCGAAGCCGGGAAAAAATATTTGAAACAATTAAAAGAAAGAAGAACTGATGAACTGGAAATGCTTACTTATTTAACCGGAAAAAATTATAGTGATTGGGACGTAGTGAGTGAAGACGTAGAAGAAAAATTTATTCCAACAGAAGCATCTTATAATACAGTTGCTTCCATTGCTGCTAAAACTCCCGAAAAAGAGAATAGTATTTTGTATGCAACATTGGGAGTGTTGGGTTTAGTTACTTTTCTAGGGTTTAGGCAGCGACATAAAAAATAATAATTATTTTTAGAATAGAGGTTTCAGGAATCAGGCATCTAACCGGGTGCCTGTTTTGTTTTCAGAATTTATTTGCAGTTTTGGAGTTATCTTGCAGCCCAAATTTTTATACAATATATATGGAGTATTCAAAACTAGTTGCAGTAACCGGATTACCCGGTTTGCACGAATTAGTCAGTAGTAAGTCAGATGGTGCAATTGTGCGTTCATTAGATGATGGGAGTACACGGTTTGCAGCCACACGCAGCCATAATTTTTCACATTTGGAAAGTATCGAAATATACACAGTAAATGACAATGTGAACCTGGTGGATGTTTTTCATGCTATAGAAAAAGGGGGGAGTCCGTTGCCCGATCTAAAAAGTAACGATGCAGTGAAAAAATATTTTGAAAAAGTTTTTCCAGACATGGATTTTGAAAAAGTGTATGCAAGCGATATGAAGAAAATGGTGAAATGGTATGAAGTGTTGAAGAAAAATAATGTAGAAATAAAACTGAGTGAAATACCAGAAGAAGAAAATGAAACAGAAGAAGAAACAAAAAAAGACGCTGAATAAATAGAGTTACGATTTACAGAAAGCTATCTGAAATATCGGATAGCTTTTTTAATTTAAAACAAGCATCATGAATTATAGTGCTGATATAGAAAAACTGCCACGGAATTTTTTGCCACAAAATCTGGGTGTAAAAAACTGGGAAGTACTTGAACCCTATTTTAAAAACCTGGATGAAAGAGAAATACTTTCTAAAGAAGATTTGGAACAATGGTTAAAAGACAGCAGCGAACTGGAAGCTGCCATAAGCGAAGATGCATGCTGGCGGCAGGTACGTGTCACCTGCGATACAGAGAATAAAGAATTAGAGGAGGCATTTAATTATTTTATGATGGAAATTCAGCCAAGAGTTCAACCCTGGGCAGACAAGCTGAATAAAAAACTAATTGCATCTCCCTTTACAAAAAAATTAGATGAAAAAAAGTATTTTACTTTTTTGAGAAATATAAAAAAGAGCATTGATTTATTCCGCGAAGAAAATATCCCGTTGCAGGCAGAGTTGAATGTGGAGGCACAGCAGTTTGGAATGATATCGGGAAAAATGATGGTGGAAGTAAATGGACAGGAATATACATTGCAGCAGGCTACAAAATTTTTAGAAGTAAGTGACCGTACAGTTCGTGAAGATGTATATCGTAAAATAAACGAAAGAAGATTACATGATAAAGAAAAGTTGAATGATTTGTTTTCGATTTTGGTGGGAAAAAGAAATAAGATTGCACTGAATGCAGGGTTTAAAAACTATCGTGATTTTCGTTTTAAAGAACTAGGCCGCTTTGATTATACACCTGATGATTGTTTTCAATTTCATGAAGCAGTAAAGCTGCATGTAATGCCCTTAATAGATTCTATTTATGAGAACAAAAAAAGCAAACTGGGATTAGCCACATTAAGACCATGGGATCTGGATGCTGAACCAGCAGGGACAGAACCTTTACGACCATTTAAAAATGGTGAAGAATTAATTCAAAAATCAATTGCATGTTTCAGTGCGTTGCGCCCATTCTTTGCCGATTGTTTAAGAAAGATGAAAACGCTTGGGCATTTTGATTTGGAAAGCAGAAAAGGAAAGGCCCCCGGAGGATATAACATGCCGCTGGCGGAAAGTGGTGCTCCGTTTATTTTTATGAATGCAGCCGGACAGTTGGATGATGTAACTACAATGGTTCATGAAGGCGGGCATGCGGTACATTCTTTTCTCAGTCATCATTTAGAATTGAATGGCTTTAAAGAATACCCAACAGAAATGGCAGAAGTGGCAAGTATGAGTATGGAGCTTTTTAGTATGGAAAAATGGGATGCGTTTTTTGAAAATGAAATTGAATTAATACGTGCAAAAGAACAGCAACTCGAAAGAGTAATTACAATTCTTCCATGGATCGCAATTATAGATAAATATCAACATTGGATTTATGAAAATCCAATGCATACACTTGAAGAAAGATCTGATAACTGGGTTAAAATTTTAAACGAGTTTACTTCTCCTGTTCTTGATAACAGCGGATTGGATGAGTATAGAAAATATGGATGGCAACGCCAGTTACATTTATTTGAAGTTCCGTTTTATTACATCGAATACGGTATAGCCCAGTTGGGTGCAATAGGTATGTGGCAGCAATTTAAGGAGAACCGGGGAAAAGCAATGGACAACTATATAAATGCACTGAAACTTGGCGGAACTAAAACATTGCCAGAGCTATTTTCCGCTGCTGGCTTACGTTTCAGCCTATCTCCGGATCATATTGGTACACTAATGAAGTTCGTAAAAGTAGAACTTGATAACCTGGGACGAAAGTAAAAAATACCACGAAAGAGGTATTTTTTGGACTATGAATGGCTTCTATATTTGAGCAACGAAATTGAATTAATCGAAACCGATTATAAACGTTGCTACTAATCAGAGCCTTAACCTTAGTCCCGGAGTTTTCTACTTCGGGGCTTTTTTTTACCACGGACCAGGAATGATTAAATTGATTTCGCTGATATGAAGCCCTGCACTTTTATTAAATACTTTACTTTTGAAATGCTTTGCTGATTGTTAGAGTTAGCGACTGCCGACTGTTGATTGCTGACTGGTTTACTGTTTACAATTTTTACATATTCCACTTATTATAACTTCTATTTGATCGGCCGAATAGCCTTTCGGAAGTTTTACTTCCGGCGTTGTTACATCATCTAAACAATACGTATTACCGCATTGCTTACATTGAAAATGCACATGATGATCATGATGATGACCTTCCACACAATCATCTTTGCACAAAGCATATTTAATAGAATTATCGGGAGTGGGTATCGTATGAATGATTCCTTTATCAACAAAAACCTGCAGGGTGCGATAAATGGTGACCCGGTCAAATTTTTCACCGGCATTTTTTTCTATATCAGCATGTGCCAATGCTCCATCACTATTCAGAAACAAACCCAATATTTTTTTCCGGCTGTCAGTTATACTCAGCTGATTTGTTTTTAAAATTTCATCTACCTGCATATGCACAAATTTTTATAATTAATCGTTCAGCAATTTTTTTATGTCATCAATCAAATCACTCACTTCATTATTTTTTAACCCGTCATATATTTTCCGTACTTCTCCTTTTTTATTTACCAATGCCCAGTATTGGGTATGTAAAAAATCATCATCAATACTTTTAAGATTATTGGCAGGGTCATCTATCGCATAACTCAATCTTGCCATGGTATATAAACTGTCTTTGCGCCCGGTTAAAAAAATCCAGTTTGCCGGGTTGGCGCCAATCGAGTCAGCATATCTTTTTATAACCGGCACTGAATCAATTTCCGGGTCGCTGGTATGCGAAAGCAGGAGAAAATCTTTTTCATTTTTAAATTGCTCATACACTTTTTTCAGGTTGCCATTCATCTCCGGGCAAATGCCACGACAGGTAGTAAAAAAATAACTGGCTACCACTACTTTTCCCGTCAGATTTTTTTCAGTTATCTGTTTCCCATTTTGGTTTGTGAAAATAAAAGGCTGCACTCTGCCGATTGGCGGCAGATTTCCTTCTGTAAAACCCGGGGCTACTTTAGCGATGATAAAATAAAAAGCAACGGCAAGCCCTGCAAAAAATACGATATAAAAAACCCGTTTATTCATGCGGACAAAGTTAGTTGAACATCAATTTCAAAGTGAATATGTTATTTGTGAAAGAAGGAATTTCAGAATAAATCGTTTTATCTTTTGCAACCACGTTGCTTTTCGGTATTTTCACCGTTCGCATGAAATTTAAAATAAACTGGGACGCTTTAGGAATTTCAGCCAGCCTGGCCTGTGCTATTCACTGTGCGTTGTTGCCTTTATTTATGACCAGCCTTCCATTGTTTGGAGTGAATATTATTCATAACACACTGTTTGAAGCATCGATGATTTTAATCTCATTAGCTATTGGCGGTTATTCGTTGTATCATGGATATAAAAAACATCATCATAGTTTTTTGCCGATGGTATTATTTTTTGCCGGGTTCGGTTTTCTGGTGCTGAAACAATTTTTTACTAATCACCAGACATGGCTTCTTATTCCTGCTGTTTTATTAATTGTAACTGCTCATATAAACAACTACCGTTTTTGCAGAGTGCATAATCATGCACATGCGGAGGATTGTGAACATTAAGCCCCTGTCCCCTAAAGGGGGACTTAGATCGAATATTCATTTTATATTTGAAATAATTTAAAGAAATTGGAATGTCGGTATGTCGGCATACATTTCTGGTCATGGTAACATATCGGATGATGATGGAATTTATTTACAACAACATGGTGGAGCTAAATCATACATGTTAATGAGTTAATGGAAGACTAATGTTACAGGAAAAATTAAAATGATTCCATATAGGTTCGATAGTGTTGATATCGATTGGGGGAAATCAATAAATTATTATGATGGTTAACAAAAAAATTTTCTGGCTGATTATTCCATTAGTTGGAATAATTATATTCATCAAATATAAGAACACATATGTCGAATTTGAACCCACTATATTTAGAGATGACTCTTATAAAAGAATTGAAGTTGATAGTTTATTTTATAAAAACCTGAAAATAGTTTTTGGTTATAATAATGTCCTGTATAAAATTGATGAGCAAGGGAAGTTTTTAGTCAAGCGTAATCTTAATGCCGATAAAGAATTGGTATTTAACTATACTAAAAAAGCACTTGACACGACGTGGTTAAATTCTCAAAAAAAATATTGAAAACCAAGGATAGCTTTTGCGGGTGGCGTTCCAACAAAACGAAAGAAATCATAACTACCTTAAGATCGCATATCTCTTATTTACCAGAAGCCAATTCATTTATTCTTTCAAACAATTTATCAAAACAAACCCATTGACTGAACCCGGTAATTTTTTTGCCAGCTTTAGCCTCCTCGCATTCTCTGAGAAAATCTGCTGCACCTGACCAGACCGTTTGTACCATTCCCTGAAAACGATCTTTCATTTGCGGGGTAGCATCTCTTCTGAAAGCCGCCATATCATTTGCTTGCTTAACTGCAAGATCAGGATTTCGCCAGGGGCTTGTGGCCACTCTCAATCCTTTCATTGCAAAATATACAGCCGATTTATCAACCCTTTCATAGTGCCAGTCGCAAATCATCACATCTTTTGGTATCATATCAATTGCCCTGTGTGTATTATTATAACTAGCCTCCCACATTCCATATCCTGAGGTTTTACCATCCAGTAACCTGTCTCCCCATATCCATAACTCCCTTCCATTTTTTGCCAGGTTATCCCTGATTTTTCTTACCTCTCCTGCAAAAAGTTCGGCTTTGTCACGGCCCTGGCAGCGGGGACATTTATCATCGCCGAGGTAAAAAACTTCATCCATGCCTGCATGAAATGCATTAGACTCAAACACATCACAAATTTCATCTACAAGATCAAACACTATCTTATGCACTTCCGGGTGAAGGGGGCAATAACTTTTGCAATACAGGCCATCGGAGTTGGGCCATACATATTTCTCCGGCATTTTTATATGCGGTGTTTCATCAAACTGGGGATAAACCCGCAACAGGTTATATGTAGTTTTTGCCCATGACTGATGCCCCAATAAATTAATTTGAGGGATAAGACGGATCTTAGTTTTCTTACAGGCATCCACCAGTTTTTTTACATCTGTTTTAGAGAGTGCAATGCTGTCCTGCAATTCAGGATGAGAAGAAAATTGATAATTCCAATCAACTCTTAGTATAAGCGTATTTACTTTTCGGGGAGCTAACTCATCAATAATAAATTTTGAAAACGCATCCACACCCGCAGCTTGTGGAGCTGCAATACATAGTCCCCTTATAGGCATTAGGGAGTCTATTTGATTCTGAGATCTGGAAAGCGAAGGGGCAAAGCAGCAAAACAAGAATAATACTGCCATTGTTTTTAAATACATTTTCATTTTGTCTTATTTTGATTTTAACCAGCAATCAATATCACATTTAGACCTCTTCCTAATTGTACAAATTACTAAAATTTACTTTCAGTTTCTTTCTGCCCAATAATAGTATCAAATAAAAATTAATTGGAGGAGTATTTTATCATCAATATTTGTTTTCTTATTAACTTGTTTCTTTAATACATAATTGA
>JANPEU010000347.1:0-7117 GCA_031423175.1 Bacteroidota bacterium | reverse complement strand
CATCAAGAGTTTTATTTCCAATTCCAAACATAGCACTTTCTTCAAATCCAAATTTGAAACAAAACGTAGGTTATTAATTCTGTAAGCAGATAGCACATATAGAAAAGCAAAAGGTCATCCGCCCAAGGCGGATGGCCTTTTCTTTTTATTATAAACTTATCTTGCACAAAAGAAATTAATTTCCAAAAGACAGATGAAAAATATTTTTTTACCAGGGTTCTGCCTGTTATTTTTTTTATTTACTTCCTGCCACAGCAAAAAGCCGGAAACACTTTTCAGCCTGACAAAAAATTCCGGCATTGATTTTTTTAATAAAGTAGAAAATACCAAAGGCTTTAATATTTTTAACTATCGGAATTTTTACAATGGCGGCGGTGTGTCTATTGGCGATATTAATAACGATGGCTTTGCCGATGTGCTGATGACTTCAAATACAGAGTCGAATAAATTATTTTTAAATAAAGGGAACCTGCCTGCCGGACAGGCAGGTTTTAAATTTGAAGATATATCTGCTAAAGCAGGCATCGGGGAAAAAGGGAAATGGAATACGGGTGTAGTGATGGCAGACATAAACAATGATGGCTGGTTGGATATTTACATTTGTAATGCTGGCATTGATAAATGGAAAAACAAAGAAACAAACTCACTCTTCATCAACAATCACGACCTAACCTTTACAGAAAAAGCAAAAGAATACGGATTGGATGAAGGTGGCTATACAACTCATGCTGCTTTTTTTGACTATGATCTCGATGGCGATCTTGACTGCTATATTCTTAATAATAGTTTTATTCCGGTAAATACGTTGAACTATTCAAACAAAAGAGAATTGAGAGCTAAAGACTGGCCGGTGGAAGATTTTATAAAAGGGGGTGGCGATAAATTAATGCGGAATGATAATGGCAAATTTACGGATGTAAGTGAGCAGGCTAATATTTATGGAAGTTTGATTGGTTTTGGCTTAGGAATAACGGTTGGCGATGTAAACGGCGATCGTTATCCCGATCTGTATATCTCCAACGATTTTTTTGAAAGAGATTATTTATATATCAATCAAAAAAACGGAACTTTTAAAGAAGAGTTGGAGCAGATGATTGAGCATACAAGTATGGCATCAATGGGCGCCGACCTTGCAGATATAAATAATGACGGATACCCTGATATTTTTACAACTGATATGTTACCCGGTGATGAGTACAGATTGAAAACAACTTCTTCCTTCGAAAATTATGATCTCTATCAAACAAAACAGAATAAAGGATTCTATCATCAGTTTCAGCAAAATGCGCTGCAAATAAATAACGGGAATGGAAAATTTAAAGAGACTGCTTATTACAGTGGCGTATCCGCAACCGACTGGAGCTGGGGTGCACTGATCTTTGATGCCGATAATGACGGATTGAATGATTTGTATGTGTGCAATGGTATTTATAAAGATGTAATTGATCAGGACTTCATTGATTTTTTTGGGAATGAAGTGTATCAGAAAATGGCATTGACAGGAAAAAAAGAAGAATTGCAGCTTATCATAGACAGTATGCCATCGGTGCCTGTAATCAATAAGGCATATCGAAATTTGGGAGGTCTGAAATTTTCCGATGAAGGAAAAAATTGGGGATTCACTACACCTTCTTTTTCTAACGGGGCCGCTTATGGCGATTTGGATAATGATGGCGATCTTGATTTGATAGTGAACAATGTTAACATGCCTTCATTTGTTTATAAAAATAACAGCAGAGAAATATCGGCTAACAACTTTATTGGTATACAACTGAAAGGAACCGGTGCAAATACTTTTGCCATTGGAAGTTTAGTTAAAATTTATAGTGGCAATGAAATAATATCACGGGAAGTAATTCCAAGCCGGGGCTTTCAAAGCAGTTGTGATTATAAAATTATTGCCGGGCTGGGAAACAAAATGGTTGACAGCGTAACGATAGCATGGCCAAATAAAACAATTACGATAATTATAAAACCGGAAATTAATAAAGTACATACCCTGCAGCAATCAGGAAAAGAGTTATCTCTACCTGCGGTTGAAATAAAAAAACCAGAATTTGTATTTGAAAAAACAGACAGTTTGTTTGAAAAACATCGGGAAGATGACTTTGTAGATTTTTACCAGGAACGAAACATCCCGGTAATGCTTTCAAGGGCGGGTCCAAAAGCGGCGATTGTCGATATAAACAAAGATGGATGGGTTGATATTTATATCGGAGGTGCACAGGGTCAGGCCGGGCAATTATATCTTCATAATAAAAATGGCTTTGTAAAAAAACAAATTACCGCTTTTGAAAAAGATAAAGAGTTTGAAGATGTTGCTGTTTTATTTTTTGATTGTGATAGTGATGGCGATGAAGACTTATTTATCGGGGCTGGCGGCAATAATCTGACGCCAAGACACCGGTTATTACAGCATCGGCTTTATATAAATAATGGGAAAGGAAATTTTATTAAAGACTCTGCGGCATTTCCGATTAACAGTTCAAATATTTCGGTTGCTTGTGCAAATGATTATGATAATGATGGTGACCTTGATTTGTTTGTAGGGGGGCGAAGCACCTCTTTTAACTATGGCGTTTCTCCGGCAAGTTATATTTATAAAAATGAGAGTAAAGCGGGCAAGCCACTATTCACGGATGTAACAAAAGAAATATTGAAAGCCCCCAATGGAAGTTCTTCAAATGCAAATATTGGAATGGTTACGGATGCTTTGTGGATAGATGTAACAGGCGATAAACAAAAAGAATTAATACTGGTTGGAGAATGGATGGCGCCGGTAATCTATTCTTATATCCAGGGAAAATTCGAAATAGTAAAAACAAATATGGAGAATTATTTTGGATGGTGGCAAACAATAAAAGCGGCAGACATGGATGGTGACGGCGATATGGATTTGGTGATGGGCAATTACGGTGAAAATTTTTATTTGAGACCAACAATGGAAAACCCGGTGAAACTCTGGATAAATGATTTTGATTTGAATGGGCTGCCCGACAAGATATTTTCAAAAACGATTGACGGTAAAGATGTTCCCGTATTTCTAAAAAAAGATTTTACAGATGCCATACCATCTATGAAAAAAGAAAACCTGCGCCATAAGATGTTTGCAGAAAAAACAATTCAAACTTTATTCAGCCCCGGGTTAATACAAACAGCGACAGTAAAAATATTTAACTACACTGCAAGTTGTATTGCTTATAATGATGGCGGTGGAATTTTTACCATAAAGGAATTACCCCCTGCTGCACAACTTTCTAGCATCAATAGCATTTTGTGCCGGGATATTAATAATGACGGAAAAATAGATTTAATACTCGGTGGAAATATTTCAGATTGCCTGCCACAATTTGGGAGACTGGATGCTAGTTATGGAACCGTATTGATAAATCAGGGCAAAAGGGAGTTTATCGAAATGCCGCCGATACAGACGGGTTTAAGTATTACCGGAATGGTACGGGATATTGTACTGTTGCCAGGCGATAAAAAGAATTACATTTTATTTCTAAGGAATAATGATAACCCGATATTATATAAGCTAAAGGAGTAAAAAAATAATGAATCCTGCATAAACGGAACTACAAAAGTTTAATTGAAATATGAAAGACTGGTCTATAAAAAAATATTTTCCTATAATTGCAATACTCTTTATCCTTTTTTCGTGTACAATTAAAAAGGAAAAAGCACCGGCAATGTTTGAAGTTTTGGAAAGCAAACAAACCGGACTGAATTTTTCGAACAAACTTACACCTAGACCTGAGTTTAATTTGTTCAAGTATTTATATTTCTATAACGGAGCTGGAGTAGGAGCCGGTGACTTTAATAATGACGGACTTATCGATTTATTCTTTTCTTCAAACCAGGAACAAAATAAATTATATCTGAATAAAGGCGGTTTAAAGTTTGAGGATGTAACTGTGGCTGCTAAAATTCCCAATGATGGCGGATGGAGTACCGGTATTTCTGTTGTTGATATAAATAATGATGGGATGCTGGATATTTATATTTGCCGTGTTGGCAACTACGACATCCTAAAAGCAAAAAATCAATTTTTAATTTGTAAAGGCATTGACAAAAACAGGATCCCGTTTTATGAAGATGAAGCAAAAAAAATGGGACTTGATTTTTCAGGATTCAGCACACAAGCTGCCTTTTTAGATTATGATATGGACGGCGACCTGGACATGTATCTCTTAAATCATTCGCTTCGGTTTACCGGTACATATAATGAGCGGCAATCCTATTTTAATACTTTCGATACGTTGGCGGGTGATTATATTTTTAGAAATAATTTTTCGGTAAGCCAGAAAAATAAAGAGGACATACAATTTTCGGATGTTACAAAGTCAACCGGAATTACCGGATATATTATCGGCTATGGATTAGGTATTGCTGTTTCAGATATTAATTTAGATGGCTGGCCGGATATTTATATCGGTAATGATTTTCACGAAAATGATTATTTATATATCAATCAAAAAGACGGAACATATAAAGATGTGATACAAGATGAAACAATGCATACCAGCCAGTTTAGTATGGGTGTAGATGTAGCAGATATTACGAATGATGCGTTGCCGGAAATTATTTCATTGGATATGATGCCGCAGGATCCATATATTCTAAAACGATCGTTGGGAGAAGATGAATACAATATCTATAATTTTAAAATTAAACATGGGTATCATCCGCAGTTTGCAAGAAATACATTGCAATTAAACCGTGGTAATGGTTTGTTCAGCGAAACTGGACTATATAGTGGGGTATTTGCAACAGACTGGAGTTGGGCATCATTGTTTCTGGATTTTGATAATGATGGATGGAAAGATCTTTTTATCAGTAATGGGATTCCAAAACGGATGAACGATTTTGATTATATAAATTATATTAGCAGTGCTGAGATACAGGAGAAAGCGAGAAATAATAAGCTGAATGAAAAAGAACTTGCATTGATAGAAAAATTTCCGCAGATAAAATTGAAAAATAAATTTTATTTAAATAAGCATGAAGCAAAGTTTGAGGATATTGGGTTGCAAATTAAGAAGGATCAGCCCACTTTTTCAAATGGCGCCGTGTATGCAGATTTTGATAATGATGGCGACCTGGATGTAGTGGTGAATAATATAAATGACCCCGCTCTGCTTTATAAGAACACAACCAATGACAATGCAGAAAAAAAATCATTTATAGAATTAAAATTAAATGGCGCAGATCAAAATATAAATGCAACGGGTGCTAAAGCCGTAATTTTTTCCGGCAATGAAATAAGAACCTATGAAAAATTTCCGGTCAGGGGTTTTCAGGGAAGTATGGAATTACCATTGCATATTGGACTGGGTACAACTAAAATTGATTCAATCATTTTAATATGGCCCGATAATGGGTTTGAAAAATTGCAATGGAAGCCTGACTCAATTTTTACTGTCTCATACAAAAAAGGGTTACCAAAATTTGACTATTCAACAATTTTAAACCGGCTACCGTATTTAACAAAACCGGTAACCGATATTACTGCTGAAACAAATATAAATTACCGGCACGAAGAAAATCCATTTAATGAATTTGATCGGGAGCCGCTGATACCTTTTATGTCTTCAAGAGAAGGGCCTGCATTAGCAACTGCTGATGTAAATGGCGATGGATTAGAAGATTTTTTTGTTGGAGCTTCCAAACTTAAAAGGCCTGCATTATATCTTCAACAGCCTTCGGGTAAATTTATTCAATCGATTCAGCCTGCTTTAAATGCTGACAGTGTTTATGAAGATGTTGATGCTTGTTGGGCAGATGTAAATAATGATAAGCATATCGATTTAATAGTAGCAAGCGGAGGCAATGAATATTTTGGCAATAGTGAATACCTTAAGCCTAGAATTTATCTGAATGATGGTGCCGGCAATTTCTCTAAATTGAATAATGCATTTGGTAATCTGCTAATGACTGCATCTTGTGTAGTGCCTTATGATTTTACCGGAGATGGATTTATTGATTTATTTATTGGTGGCCGGGCGGTACCCTGGGAGTATGGAAAAATTCCAACATCCTGTTTATTACAGAACGATGGTACTGGGAAATTTACCGATGTTACCAATACATATAATAAAGAATTAGGGACAATTGGTTTTGTAAAAGATGCTGACTGGGTAGATATGGATAAAGATGGCGATAAGGATCTTTTGATTGCATTGGAATGGGGTGGTCTGGTTGCTTTTAAAAATGAAAAAGAAAAATTTGATAAAATATTCCTGACCGACAAAAAAGGCTGGTGGAATTTTTTATTGCCGGTTGATGTGGATGGCGATGGAGACTTTGATTTAATAGCCGGTAATCTTGGATTAAATAACCGGTTAAAAGCGACACCGCTACAACCGGTAAAATTATATTACAACGATTTTGATGATAATGATAAGAAAGAACAAATATTAACTTACTATCTGGGCAATAAAGAAATTCCATTTGCCAATAAAGAGGAGCTGCAAAAACAATTGCCGGGCATGAAAAAAAAATATTTATATGCCGAAGATTTTGCCAAAGCATCCTTAAATGATTTGTTTGGCAAAGCCAAATTAAAAAATGCATCCGTACTTTCTGTCGATTATTTTTCCAATGTAGTTTTAATTAATAATGGCAACTGGGGTTTTTCAATAAAGGAATTGCCATGGGAGGCACAGCTGAGTTCTTATCGGGATGCTGTGGTTATAAATGCGAATGATGATGATAAGCCAGATATTTTATTAGCCGGAAATTTTTATCCCTGTAACATTCAGTTAGGGAAATATGATGCGGACTATGGAACAATCCTGGTTAATCAAGGAAATGGAAATTTCAGTTGCGAATCATTGAATGGACTGGTGATAAAAGGCGAAGTGCGGCATATTCGAAAAATAAAAAAAGGAGATAAAGAAGCATATATATTGGCAAAAAATAATGACAGCCTGAAGGTCATTCAATTCAAATAAATCTTTTTATAAAACTATTTGAACGTACGATTATACAACCCGCCCACTTGTTGACCCTGCTTTTTCCCTTCTTCTATTGCCGAACGATAATGAATACCCCCATATAAACGGCTGATGCCAGCTTCATCTGCAGCTTGTTGAATAGAAGTAAAGGAACGCTG
>JANPEU010000346.1:0-1609 GCA_031423175.1 Bacteroidota bacterium | reverse complement strand
AAAATTAAATCAGCTATTGAAAACTATGTTCCTTCCAATAGCAGGTCTCAACTAATTGAAAAAGGAACTAATAAAATAATTCTTGATGCCTATAATGCTAACCCCAGCAGCATGAAACTTGCAATAGAAAATTTTGCAAAAGTGAAGGATGGAAAAAAAATATTGGTATTAGGTGCTATGGCAGAATTGGGGGAAGAAACAGGACATGAACATCAGCAAATTATCAACTTAATTCGTAAGTATAATTGGGATGAAGTAATATTAGTTGGAGAAAATTTTAATAACCTCAATCACCCGTTTAAAAAATTTTCTTCAAGTAGTGATGCGAAAGAATGGTTTAAGAACCAGAATTTTCAAAACACATTTTTTTTGGTAAAGGGAAGCAGAAGTACGCAAATGGAAAAAATAATTGAATAAAAAAATTATGAGCTGGAAAGAACAATTTCCCCAATTTGAATCAGGTCTGATTGAAGCAATCAGTAAACATGCAATTGAAAAAACATTTCAGTCCGGAGAAGTTATTATGCGTACCGGGCAGTTTATTAAATCCACTGTAATTATTTTAAAAGGTCGCATCAAGATTTACAGAGAAAGTGATGACGGCGGTGAATTTCTTATGTATTACCTGGGACCCGGCGAAGCTTGTGCTGTTTCGATGATTTGCGCCATCCAATCAACTGCCAGCGAAATAATGGCAAAAGCAATTGAAGAAACTGAAGTATTGTTGATTCCAATTCAGTTGATGGATGAACTGATGAACAAATATAAAAGTTGGTACCAATTTGTAATTCAAACTTACCGCAGCCGCTTTGATGAAATGCTGGCTGTTGTAGATAACATAGCTTTTAGGAACATGGATGAACGATTGGAGTTTTACCTGAAGCGTTTTAAGAATGAAACCGGGAAAAAAACATTCGAAACATCTCACCAGGATATTGCAGACGATTTAAATTCATCCCGTGAAGTAATTTCCAGGCTATTAAAAAAAATGGAACAACTCGGAAAATTAAAATTGCATCGTAATGCAATTGAAATTTTAGATTTGTGATATTTATCACCAGAATTAAATAGTAAGTACTTCATTTTTGCACCCTGATAAAAATTAAATGGAAATTTGAGGTTATATCGCTTCTGTATTTATTGGCATTTCATTGGGCCTTATTGGAGGTGGTGGCTCTATTCTTACTGTTCCGGTTTTAGTTTATTTGTTCGGAGTAGAGCCTGTTATAGCAACCGCTTACTCCTTATTTATTGTAGGTGCAACAAGTTTGGTTGGAACAGCACCCAAATACCGACAGGGATTTGTCAATCTTAAAACAGCTTTAATATTTGGTGTACCTGCTATTGCAGCAGTATTTGCTACCCGTGCATTTATTATCCCGATGATTCCAGTTAAAATTTTCACCATCGGTGATTTTGTTTTCACCAAGTCCATACTCATGATGCTTTTATTTGCAGTGCTTATGGTTTTTGCTTCCATTTCAATGATTCGTGAAAAGAAAAAAGAAAATGGAAATGAATCAGGTGAACAAAAATTTAATTACCCACTGATATTACTGGAAGGATTGGTTGTTGGAGTTTTAACCGGACTCGTAGGTGCCGGAGGCGG
>JANPEU010000345.1:0-1755 GCA_031423175.1 Bacteroidota bacterium | reverse complement strand
GATGAAGAGAGAATGAAATATGGACGACTTATAAAAATTAAGAAAGGTGAAGGAAGCTACGTAGCTCAAAGAACTTCGTTTGATACTCCGATTGCGCAAAGTGTTGTGAAAGCTGTTCAATCAACAGTTGATTACCCGGTTATTCTTATGCCATCTCTTGGCGGCAGCCTGCCTTTATATTTATTTGAAAAATTACTGGGCACAAAAGTTATTACTGTTCCTGTGGTGAATTATGACAATAACCAACATGCGGAAAACGAAAATGTACAAATCCGTTTTTTATGGGAAGGAATAGAAACAATAGCTGCCATTATGATAATGGACCATAAATAAGACTTGGAGATTTGAAATATACTTTCCAGGTAATCCTTTTCAGATTATCGTTTGATTCTTTTTTAACCACAGAGTAACCCAGAGGTATGCGCAGAGTTTCACAGATTTTTATAACACAACACGTTTTATTCCCTGCTTTAGTGATTTGACATTAAAATTTAAAAGCAACCCAACTTTACAACCACTCAACTTAAGATAGGTTAGTACCTGCGCAAGATGAATATCATTAAAAAATTCAACTGCCTTAATTTCAACTACTACTTTCCGTTCCACAAGCAAATCAATTCTATAACCGGCATCCAGTTTCACTTCTTTAAAAACCAAAGGCATTGCCACCTGCCGTTAAACAAACAGTCCATCTTTTGTAGCCTGATAATACAAACATTCTTCATATGCGCTTTCAAGTAAACCTGGACCTAAAACCGTATGAACTTCAAAAGCAGATTTCAGTATCTTTTGTGTTATTTCATTCTCAATCATAATTAAGTTTTTGCTTTGGGGAACTCTGTGAAAAAACTCCGTGTCACTCTGTGGTTAAATTCTTAATAATCTTTTCCTGCACTTTTTTCAAACTTTCATCAGTAGCCTTTGGTTTGGATTGTATAAAATTTAAATCATTCGCAGAATTGATTGGCACAAGATGAATATGTGCATGCGGTACTTCTAAACCAATAACTGTAATACCACATCGGTTGCAATCAAATGATTTTTCAATTGCTTTTGCAATAGGTTGAGCAAACAAAAGCATTTCACTTAAATACTCAGCAGGAAGATCAAACAGATTATCAACTTCTTTTTTGGGCACCACCAGTACATGACCTTTTCGTAATGGAAAAATATCCAGGAAAGCAAAAAATTTTTCATTCTCTGCAATTTTGTAGGAAGGAATTTGTCCGGCGATTATTTTTGAAAAAACAGTCATACCTATTTAATATTTCAGATTTAATATTGAAAATTTATGAACAGCAAAATTGCATTATGGCAATATCCAATCTACAATCTTAAATATTAAATTCTCTGTTATACAAATATTTTCTCAATCTTAAACTTTATTACACCGGCAGGTGCATGCACCTCTACCACATCTCCCACTGTTTTTCCCATCACCCCTTTACCAATTGGTGAAGTGTTAGAAATTTTTCCGGCTTTCAAATCTGCTTCTCTTTCACCCACCATTTCGTAGGTAACTTGTTTTTTTGAAGCCAGGTTCGTAATAGTAACTTTGGTAAGCAATGAAACTTTAGTTGTATCAATATTTGATTCATCCAGTACCCGAATATTTGACATTGAGCCTTCCATGGCTGCAATCCTTGCTTCCAAAATTCCCTGTGCTTCTTTTGCCGCATCATACTCTGCATTTTCCTTCAGGTCGCCTTTTTCTCTTGCCTCGGCAATAGCTCTGGACGCTGCTGGCCGATCCAC
>JANPEU010000344.1:0-10615 GCA_031423175.1 Bacteroidota bacterium | reverse complement strand
TTGATGGGCTCATCAAGAATTACGAGCTTTGGATTATGAACCAATGCTACAGCTATCCCAAGTCGCTGCTTCATACCCTGGCTGAATGTTTTTATTTTACTGTTTGCACGGTCGGCAAGCCCTACATTATCGAGTTGCTGTATTAAATCTTTAGTGGAAAGTTTTACGCCGCTGATTATTCCAAAGATGCGCAGGTTCTCCAGAGCAGTGAGATATTTATATAAATCAGGCTTTTCAATGATAGCACCTGTACTACGTAAAATTTCTTTTCGGTGCTGTTGTAAATTCATTCCGAAAATTTCAATATTGCCGGAATCTGGTTTAATGAGTGTAAGTAACATGCGGATGGTAGTTGATTTACCTGCACCGTTCTGCCCGAGAAATCCGTAAACCTCACCGGAATGTACGCTGAAGCTTAGATCATCTACAGCCTTCACATCACCGAATGACTTACAAAGATTGTTTACTGCTATTATTAATGACATCTGATTGATTCGATGCAAATGTAAATGCTTTGTGTTGCAAACAAACGCTTTAGATAAAATTGATAGTTATAAATAAGCAAAACTCCTCTAAGTGATTTTACTTATAAGTAAAATTATCATTCATACTTATACTTTTCAGAAATAGAAATTTCACTTAGTAGTAGTACGGAGAAATAAAGTATTTTTTAATTTTTAAAAAAATTACTTCGTAAAAACTTGCAAGGATTCATACGTGATACTATGTTTGTTCTCGCATACGGAAAGCAACATAGTCGCACGAAAAAATACGATTACTGATTTCTGAAAATGCGAAACTTAATTCAACCCTTAGAAAATGAAAAAAACTTTTACCCTTTGTGCCCTTGCGATTGCAACCTTCACAACAAACGCCCAGGTAGTTTTAAACGAAGTTTATACTGACCCCGGTGCTACCAACAATGAGTTTTTCGAGTTTTATAATTCTGGCACAAGCCAGTTAGCTGAAAACTTAGACAACTATACACTTGTAACTTATTATGAAGAGACTGGTAACAAATCAGGGTTTTATGTACTTGATATGCCTAATCATACTATTTCTGCTAAAAACTTTTATGTAGGTGCATCCGCTAGTACTTTTAAAGTACAGGGAAAAAACAATCTTATTGCATCTTTTGCATGGAATACAATTCCTGCTGGTGGTTCTTTAAATAAATGGGAAAAAAATGGTGCTGGTTATATTTCAGTTGCAGTACCTGCAAACCTGAATGATTTTTTTGTAACAAGAAATGGTTCTGGCGCAACTCAGCATATAATGATTTTTAAAAATGGCATATTGATAAATGGTTTGATTGGCGGAGGCTCATCTAACACAATTCCTTCTTATCTTAAAGCAATGCCTTCACTGTTTGTTGATATGAGTGGTTCATCACCAGATTTTACAATTAACTTTGGTTCAATTTCTGACAACCAGGTTGAATATGTAACTGCGGTAACCGGCAATGACAATGGCTATATAAGAACAAAAGATGGTAAATGCGGGGCTTGGGATAAAAGCACAAGTCAGGTTACACATACACCCGGCACATCAAATGGTTCTGCAATAGGTAGTACCGGTAACCTTACTATCAGTTCTTATATCACCCCGGCCATATTACCTACTGATTATTCTGTATTGAACTATAGCATTTCTGCAGGTCCGGCAGATGCTTTCGCTGTAATGGTTGAAGCATACCGTGATTTTGGTATCGCAGGTCAGCTGGATGCAGCAGATATTCTTTTCTATACTAACACCGTTCCCGCAGCTTCTTCAACTGTATATTCAGTGAACCTTGTAGGTAAATCTGATAAAGTAATCTTCATCGCCAAATCACCTGCAGGATGTTACGACCAGCTACTCGCTTTGGCAAACGCAAGCACCCTGCCTGTAAAACTGAATAATTTCCAGGGAAGCAAAAACAAAAGCAATGTACAACTTCAGTGGAATGTTGGTTTAAATGAAATAGCAAACACTTTTGAAGTAGAAAGAAGTACGAATGGTAAAGATTTTGCAACTGCAGCAATCCTATTTGGTACAGAAAAAACAGGTAACGAGACTTACGGTTATAATGAAGTAAATGAGGATGCAAAAGTTTATTACCGTCTGAAAATGGTTGATAAAAGCGATGTATTGTCTTACTCAAAAATATTAGTGTTCAATACAAACAGTAAAAACACAAACAAACTTGATATTATTGGTAACAGTGTAACAGATAAATTGACAGTGAGCTTTCAGTCTGATATAAACAATGCTGTTGAATTACGTATCCTGGATATGAACGGCAGAATGATCTTAAAGCGATCGGTAACTGCAAGCAAAGGAAGCAACTTAGTAAGCATTTCATTACCTACTGCTATGAATACAGGACTGTATATAGCAAGTGTAAGTTCTGAAAATATAAACAGCACTGCAAAATTCATTAAACAATAAACGGTCGCAACAACTAACTACTTAAAACATGCGACATAAAAATTATACCTTGGACGGACTCAGGAAACTGAGGGAAACATTGAACAGGCTATTTAAAAAAAATCAACCAAGACTGCAACCGCAGGTTGTAACTCTGCCTCGCAAAAGATTTCTCTGAGTTTAAATGTAAGTTGAATTAAAAAGCACCATTCTTGTTTCTACAACCCTGAAGTTTCTACTTCAGGGTTTTTTATTTTCCCAAATACGATTGCAGATTTTTTACATAAACTTCAAATGCTTTAATACCTCCGGGAGTTATTTTACAAACAGTAAGTGGGTAATTGTCTTTGAATTGCTTGGTTACGTCTATATAGCCTGCATCTTTTAATTTTTGTATCTGTACACTCAGGTTACCGGCAGTGGAGTTTGTTTTTTCTTTTAAAAAAACAAACTCAGCTTCTTTTACACTGATAAGAAGCGAAATTACAGCAAGCCGTAACTGGGAATGTAATATAGGATCCAGATCATTAAACATTCAATAGTGCTTGTTCTTTTATAGTCTTTTGATACTCTCTTTCCATTAATATTCCGGGTATAAGCCATGCAAAAATTGCAGAGAGTGCTGTTAAAATCAAATCAACTTTAATAGTAGTATAAACAGCCAGTATGCTGCAAATCCAGCAAAAGATTCCTCCGAAAAGCATGGGTTTAAATTTACAGGCAGCACCGGTAACAAATGTGGGCATCCCATACAGCATCAAAAAGAGTGGATTGACGTATTCATAAAAATTAAACGAAGGAGACTTCCCTGAAATACTTTCATACTCAATACGAACCGGGTCCCAGGCACTATACATATTATTCGTAACATGAATTAATAAAAAAATACTAATGCCAAAGCCTAACCACAAAAAGTCCATATATATATCATCATAGGATTTTACTTTTCTCTCTTTTTTCTCGCGGATAGAAATAAATATTTGTGGTATAACCGCTACCAATGTTATAAGATAAATATCGAATGGAAGTTTATAATCAAAATGAATTTCGGAAAGCCTGACCAGTGAGCAAACGGCAATCACAAAACCCCACATCATAGCGCCTACACCTGTACTATGATAACTGTTTTTTGCTTTGTTGATCATTTGGGTTATTAAACTCAAACTCTCCAGTTCAGATAGTTTTTTATCTTGCATAATCAGGCGTTTTGATGTTTTTCTTTTAAGCTCAATAGATGGCCAGGTATTATATATGAAACAAGGACTGCCAGCGCCATATGTAGTAGCTGCCATTGAAAAGAAAAGAAAACAGATGATATCATAATAGGAATACAAAGCAGGGCTGTCCATTTCAACAACCTGAATTGCAGCATGCACCCCATAAAAAAACAAGCAACACTATACAATAAAATATAAAATGGGAAAGCTCTTTCCCATAAATTGTAATAACTAAAAATAAATGCCAGCCCTGCATACATAATACCCTGGCTTATTCCAAAATATTTCATGGTATCGTCCATATAAGTCTTCACCATTATATTCCGGCCATCTCTTATACCTTTTATTATACTTGCAATAACGCCAATCCACATCAGGTTCCAGGCTAGATAGGGTTGGCTGAAATTTGTAAACTTCAACAGCCAGAAATTTAGAATGGCCGCCGCAAATACCAGCCAGCCCCAAAGCAGAAAATAAAATGAGTTATTCTTTACATTCTCCTTTGCCCTGTCAATCATCGACTGGATAACACGAAGGCTATCCTGTGCTGAAAAATTTTCCTGGTTCATAAATAATATTTTAAAAAAGGTGATTGCTTTAGCAATCACCTTTACAATTTTACTGACATTGAGAATGAAAATACATTGTTGTGGGCAAACCCCAGGAAGGATGGATACTTGATTGAGGTTTTGCAGCTTCGTACTTTTTTATTGCAGTTTCAAATAAAACTTTTGCTTCAGATTTGCTTCCGCCAAATTGTTCCGGTTTATAAAATTTATCCTGGCCCTCCAGCATATATACTCTTGGGTTTTCCGGGTTAAGTTTCCTTGCCTCATCAAGCATAGCTTGTATTTCAGCTCCATAGGTCATATAGCGATTCATTGGGTCACCCAGCATTCTTAATGAAGCAATCATTTTTTTAATTACATAAATTTCAGAATTGCTTTTTTCCAATAATTCAGCTTTATTTATAAGCTGTTCTGCTTTGTCTGCATAGGGATCTGTTTTGTCTGACTTCGCGGCCATCATATCACCCCCACTCCCAATAATCAATCCCGCATTTACCTGGCACATGGCAGCATAATAATAAGCCAGCCATTGATTTTTTTCAACATCAGCAATTCGTTCAAACGCATTGGCGAGTTCTGTAAAGCCTTCCAGGCTATGGGTGGTGTCCACAGCAATCACTTTTGGCTCCATTGCCTTTACAAATTTTTCGTTCTCCATTTGTGCAACTGCCGCTGATGAAATAGCCAGCGCAATCATTGCAATCATAATTTTCTTCATGTTGTTTTGTTTTTAAATTTTAAAGAGTTTGTTTAACGATTTTTATTTTTTAATTTATCATATTCTTTTTCAGCAAGGTTTTCTTTGGGTGCTGCATATGCCCCGATATAATTAAAAACAATACCAATACCCCAACCGAGCATTGGCCAAACTGGCCAGGGCACAGCGTCGTTACCATTATGTTGCCCTTTTATGTACCAAAGCACCCAGAAAAAAATATTCACTACTATATAAGTTGACAGGTGATATTTGAAAGATGCTCTTTTTTGAGCCAGTTGCCAGAGTTGGGGATCTTTTTCGTTTTGTTGATTTGAAGAATTTTCCATGATTGATTTATTTTAATATTATAAAAGCCGGCTGTTAATCACATCTTCACTTCTGTCAATACCAAAGCTGAAGAAGGCACCGATATATACAAACATTCTTGATGTGGGTACAATGGCTTCTTTCCGGTATCCGTTAAACGAATACTGATAACCATAAGTCTGTTTGATATTGAAAATATTGCTTACCTGAAATACATATACTGCAAATGTTTTTGCATTTGGCTTTCCGATGTTGGGTAAAAAGTTAAGCGAAAAACTAAAATTATGATACGCAGGAATTGTACCCCGATCATTAAATTTAAAATTCGATCCATCATAACCAATATTATAATAAGGCCGGCCACTGGCATAATTATAGGCCCCATTAAACTGTAGCTTCCAGGGTTGCACAAATTTTTTCAATATAAGTGAAGCCGTGTGTTTTGCAGCAAAATTGGGTGCAATCGCATAGGGGAAATTTAAAAAATCCCGTTTGGTATCCAGGTAAGAATAAGAAATCCAGTAATCAAGATTTTTAATTGTCTTCTTATCCCGCCAGAAAAATTCAATTCCTTTTGCATCACCAAAACCATTATTGTTTACAGCAGTTTCTCTGCCACTGGTAAAATTTGTTTTTATTAAGTCATTGTATTTTTTATAAAATACCTCTGCTCTGAAAGTAGTGAGACTGGTTACTTTTAAATACTGAGTGATGTAGTGAGTTGCTTTCATAAACCCCAATGAATTCGCAGAATTATTTGTTGCAGGCAAATATTTTGTTTCTGGATTTTGATAGAACACGCCATAGGCCATGGAAGCCTGGCTGCCATTTCCTAATTTATAAGCAATGGAAACCCGTGGAGCAATATTTACTTTATCAAGTATAGAGGAATGTTCTACTCTTGTACCAATCTTAGCAGCAACAGCATTGGTAAGATAAATATCTGCTTCGGCAAAACCCGATTTAATATTTTGCTTGATGCTGCCACCAACTGTTTGCCCATTATACAAAGTGAAATCAGATTTATCTTTGGTAAAATTATACTCTGTTCCAAAGCGGATAGCACTTAATCCTTTTAGTTTTTTTTCAATTACCATTCTTGCATTAAAATAATTTCCTTTTAAAGCCAGATCAAATTTTTTAAACTCAAGACCTGTTAAAACAACTTCATTTTTATTTGCATCTTCTAACCCACTTTTAATTCCATCTTTATTATTAGTAAAAGAAATTCCTGCATTTACTCTCCATCCTTTTCCCAAAAATTCTTTCCAGGAAAAATTATTGTAAAAATTGGTATTCTTTAATCCAAATTTATCATCGTACCCTAATGTATCAATACTGTTGGTCGTAAAAGCAAGCCGGCTTTTATTGAAGTATCCATAGTATTTTAAAATCCCCGTTTTAGAAGTTTTTACCCGGAAGTTTGCATCGCCGGTATGAAACTCTGGTATTTGAGAGTAATCTTGTCTTTGTTTGATGACTGCAAATGCAGGAAATAAATTGGTATAACTATAGGTACCACCGACGGAGAAATTTTTCTTTTTAGATAAATGTTGGTAGCCGCCATTGCCACCAATGATTGATAACCCAAGATTAGCTGAACTTTTATCCGGAAAATCAATTGACTCTAATATTAATGCAGAAGAAAGTGCCTGACCATATAATGCAGAATAACCGCCAGTGCTAAAAACAGTTCCTTTAAATATAAATGGAGAAAACCGTCCACGTGATGCAATGTTTGGTGTACTGCTTTGAAAAAAATTATTTACCAGTGTGCCATCAATAAAAATTTTTGTTTCGGCTGCTGTACCGCCGCGAACAAATAATCCTTCACTCTCTCCTACCTGCTGTGCGCCGGGCAAAGTTTTTAATGCTCCTGTTAAATCACCTTCTGCACTTGCAGTTGTTACCACATCAATGGGATTTAATACAACACCAGCTCTTTTTCTATCGCTTGCTTCAAATGTACCTGCAGTTATAACTACAGCCTGCAATTCATTTTGCTCTTCTTTCAAAATTGATGTAATCGTAATTGCTGTGCCATCTAATTTTACGGCTTGCTGAAAGGGTTTAAAACCAATAGAAGAAATTTCGATGACCTGATCACCTTTCTCTGTTGTACGAAATCGGAACTTACCGGCAGAATCTGAAGTAGCACCATCATAGGTATTCTTTAAAGTAATACTTGCCCCTGCCAATGGTTTTGATTTGTTATCTGTTACCTTTCCTGATACAGTGGTGGTTTGCGAGAAAGAATAAATGCTTGTGGCAATAAGTAAAATGGTAAATGAAAATCGGGTGAACATACAGTTGAATTTTGAATTATAACACAAACGTAAAGTAGTTTATGATATAAACCAAATTTATTTTAATAAAAAGACGGCTCTGTCCGTCTCTATAATAAATCATTGTAAGTCTTGTGCTTTAGAACCCAAAATCTGTTTCAAAATTTATTAGAGAATAAAACGTATAGCAGCCAGTTCCCTACCAACCTGCTGTACCCCTTTGAGAATTCGGGTGGTTTGTGTTGGCGAGGGTTTCTTATTCCCACTGATATATTGAGCTAAAAGGCTTTGGTTAATGCCAATTCTATCAGAAAGAGCTTTTGCATTAATGACTTTGTAAAACTGAAAAAACTGGGGCAGATCAAGATTAATTTTCAAATCTTTGACTGTTATCGTTTTTTTCTCTTTGCCAAAATATAGGTTAAGTGCTTCAAGAATATTTTCCTTAAGCTCATCCAGGGAATTACCCACAGTATAAACAGGATATTTTTCTGCGTAGGCAGAATAACCTGTTTTTGTTTTTTCAATAATCATTTCAATTTTCATAACTCACATTTTTTATTTGATACCTGCATCTTTTTTTATTTTTCTTTCCAGCCCCTTGCCTACTTCATGGCTGCCGTGATAAGGACAAACTATCTGTCCTTTCTTTACCGGGTGCTCCATTATCATATGACTGCCTGTTTGCCTTATTACAAACCAACCGTCTTTTTTAAGCAGCCTTACCAGTTCGCTGGACTTCATTGTTCAAAGGTAATAAATTTATTACTCGCCAAATGAGAATAAAAAAAGACTGACCCAATAAAGAGCCAGTCTTCTATAACTAATTTTAAATATCCTTAAGCTTTATACTGCGGAATCAAAGTATTTGCCATCTCCACCATCTTCTTCAATCCATCTTCTGGCAAATTACCTTTTTTAAATTCTGCTAACAGTTCTGGCATTTTATTATCCATCTCCATTAAAAAATGCTCTTCAAATTCTTTTACTTTTTTTACCGGCACACCTTTTATCAAACCATTTGTACCAAGATAGATAATAGCAACTTGTTTTTCAACCGACATGGGTGAGTACTGAAGCTGTTTCAATATCTCTACGTTTCTTGCCCCTTTATCCAAAACATTTTTTGTTGCAGAATCAAGATCGCCACCAAATTTTGAGAATGCTTCCATCTCACGGTATAATGCCTGATCTAATTTTAATGTACCCGCAACTTTCTTCATGGATTTAATCTGTGCATTACCACCCACACGGCTTACAGATATACCTACGTTGATCGCCGGGCGGATACCGGATAAAAATAAGTTTGTTTCCAAAAATATCTGTCCGTCTGTAATAGAAATTACGTTGGTTGGAATATAGGCTGATACATCACCGGCTTGTGTTTCGATAATTGGTAATGCAGTTAAGGAACCACCACCTTTCACCAAATGTTTAATACTCTCCGGTACATCATTCATGTTTTTTGCTACGTTATCATCACTGATAACTTTTGCAGCTCTTTCCAATAAACGGCTATGCAGATAAAATACATCACCCGGATATGCTTCACGACCCGGAGGACGGCGCAATAATAATGATACTTCACGGTAAGCAACAGCCTGCTTTGAAAGATCATCATAAATGATTAATGCTGGCCTTCCGGTATCACGAAAAAATTCTCCAATAGCTGCGCCTGCAAACGGAGCATAGAATTGTAAAGGTGCCGGATCACTTGCACTCGCTGCTACAATCGTTGTGTATTCCATTGCACCTGCATCTTGCAAAGTCTGCATTACACCGGCTATGGTTGATGCTTTTTGTCCGATTGCAACATATATACAATAAACAGGTTTGCCTGCTGCAAAAAATTCTTTTTGATTTATAATTGTATCAACACAGATAGCTGTCTTGCCTGTTTGACGATCGCCAATTACCAATTCCCGCTGACCACGGCCAATCGGAATCATTGCATCAATAGCTTTAATACCTGTTTGCAGAGGTTCTTTTACGGGCTCACGAAAAATTACACCCGGAGCCTTTCTTTCCAACGGCATTTCATAACGTTCACCGGTAATGGGTCCTTTACCATCTATCGGTTCGCCCAAAGTATTTACTACACGGCCAACCATTCCTTCACCTACTTTTATAGATGCTATCTGGCCGGTACGAGAAACTTTTGAACCTTCCTGGATACCACCTGTATCACCCATCAATACCACACCTACATTATCTTCTTCAAGATTCAATGCAATAGCACGAACGCCATTTTCAAACTCTACCAGTTCACCATAGCGAACATTCCCCAAACCATACACACGGGCAATACCATCACCCACCTGCAATACAGTTCCTATTTCTTCCAAATCGCCGCTGGCATTAAAATTACTGAGCTGTTGTCTCAGTATCGCCGAAATTTCATCTGGATTAATTGCTGCCATCTTATTATTTGTTTATTGTAAATTTTAAATTGCAAATTTTATGAACCAAACTTTTATACTACGATTAAGCTTCTGTTGCGCCTGCCTGCACGAAGCCGTTTCGGCATAGGCAGGTCGCACTCTTGTACTTTAGTAATTCTATTCAGCGTCGTAACTCAGGTTTCAATCATTCATTTATTTCAAATCCAAGAACGAAACATCAAACTTTTACGAACCAATTCCAAATTACAAATTCCCAATTCCATAACCCCACTCACTATCTCACTTTATAAATAAAATCATTATTCTCAAACTGGCGTGCTATATGTTTCAAATCATATGCAATACTTGCATCTACCAATTTATCCCCTACCTGTAATACAAACCCGCCTATAATATTTTCATTCACTACCGTTTCTAATTCAATATGCTGCATTTCGGTTGTAGCTTTCAAATGATTTATAAAAGCATTTTTTAATTCTTCACTTGCCGGAGATGCCGTAGTTAACTTAATGCTGTAAATATTTTTATGAATCTTATACTGATTAACAAATGCCGTTGCTATTTCCGGCAAATTACTTTCTCTTCCTTTTACAATCAGCAAATGGTTAAATGCCTTTGTCAATTCACTTATTCTTCCATCTGTAATTGCTTCAACAATTTTTTGTTTTTTATCCGATTTGATGATCGGGCTTTTCAGCATGGTTACAAA
>JANPEU010000343.1:0-5320 GCA_031423175.1 Bacteroidota bacterium | reverse complement strand
ATGAAACTACCCGTCTATTGAAAGAAACCGAACAGCGAACAGCGGAATTAGCGGTTATTAATAGTGTGCAGGATGGGTTGGCTAAGGAACTGGATATGGAGGGTATTTATCATCTCGTAGGGGATCGGGTTCAACATCTCTTTAATGCACAGGCTGTAATTATTGCTACGCTGGACCTTGATACCAAAATGGAGCATTTCAATTACGTTTTTGAAAATGATGAATTAGTTAAGCTTGAATCAAGGCCAATCACTAAGCTTAGACAACTGCTGATTGATAAGAAACACAGCATTTACATATCAACAGAAGAACAGGCCAAAACAGAATATGGAATAACTGCAGTTGCCGATACACAGATGCCAAAGTCCTTATTATTTGTACCGCTGCTTACAGGTAATATAATAAGAGGTTATGTCAGTCTCCAAAATATTGATATAGAAAATGCATTTTCTGAATCCGATATACGTTTATTAGAAACATTATCCAACAGCATGAGTGTCGCATTGGAAAATGCCCGCCTCTTTGATGAAACCAGCCGCCTCTTGAAAGAAACTGAACAGCGTACCGCAGAACTTGCAGTAATAAACAGTGTGCAGGATGGTTTGGCAAAAGAACTGGATATCCAGGGTATCTATGAACTTATTGGAGAAAGAATCCGCGATCTGTTCGATGCTCAGGTTGTTGGTATAGCCACATTCAATCACGAAGCAAAAACAGAAAAATTTCAATACATCGTTGAAAAAGGTGAGCGGTATTATCCTGAATCCCGACCTTTCGATAAATTAAGGCAACATCTTATTCAAACACGTAAGAAAATTCTTATTAATAGCGATTTTATAGAAGCCTATAATAAATTTGGGATGAAAGCTGTAAGTGGTACTGAACTCCCAAAGTCGGCACTATATGTTCCTTTAATTATTGGAGATAAAATAACAAGTTATGTAACGCTACAAAATATTGACCGTGAAAATGCATTCAGCGAATCTGATGTTCGTTTATTAGAAACATTATCCAACAGCATGAGTGTCGCATTGGAAAATGCCCGCCTCTTTGATGAAACCAGCCGCCTCTTGAAAGAAACCGAACAGCGTACAGCTGAACTAGCTATCATTAATAGTGTACAGGAAGGTCTCGCTTCCAAACTGGATATCCAGTCCATTTATGATCTAGTTGGCGATAAAATTCGGGATGTGTTTGATACCCAGGGAATTTGTATTTCTTACTATAATCGTCAAACTGATTTTATAAAAAACCCATATTACCTTTTTAAGAACAAACGAATTTATGATCTTGAATTTAAACTCGGCCAGGGACTAACAACACATATTATTCATTCAGGACAATCACTACTCATTAATGAAAATGCAGTAGAACGATTTAAAGAATTGGGTGCAGTGTTTGCTCCCTCAGAAACAGAAGATACAACGAAATCATGGTTGGGTGTGCCACTTATTTCCGGCGGATTGGTAAATGGTACTATTCGACTTGAAAACTATGAACGTGAATTTGCTTATAGCGAATCAGATGTATCTCTTTTACAAACACTGGCTAATAGTATGAGTGTGGCACTAGAAAATGCAAGACTCTTTGATGAAACCAGCCGCCTGCTGAAAGAAACTGAAATGCGGCAGGAAGAACTGGCTACGATCAATAATGTACAGGAAGGATTGGTTCGGGAAATGAATACTAAAGCCATCTATACTTTGGTAGGTAATCGTATCTGCGAGTTGTTTGATACCCATACACTGGTGATCCGCACTTTCGATTATAAAACAGGGCTCGAACATTATCATTATGCAATTGAAAAAGGTGTTCATTTAAAAATTGAACCACGTCCAATTATTTGGGCAAATAAACAGTTGATAGAAACGAAACACTCTTTATTGATCAACAAAGATTATGTAGAAACTGCAAAAAAATTTGGTGGCACGGGTGTAGGAAAAGGATTACCTCCTAAATCTGCTTTATTTGTTCCCATGATTGTTGGCGATGTAGTGAGAGGTTCTGTTAGTTTGCAAAATGTAGATAAGGAAAATGCTTTTAACGAAGCCGATCTCCGGTTATTAACCACCATGACCAATAGTATGAGTGTGGCATTGGAAAATGCAAGACTCTTTGATGAAACAACTGTGTTGCTCGCTGAATCAAAACAAAGAGCTGCGGAGTTAAGTACCGTAAACAGTATCAGTAAAGCACTGGCTTCGCAATTAGATCCTGATGATTTAATAAAAATGGTAGGCGATCAGTTGAAAAATTTATTTAATGCCAATATTGTTTATTTGGCCTTATTAAATTCCAAAACTAAAATTATTAATTTTCCTTACCAGTATGGAGATAATATGGCGCCTATGAAATTAGGCGAAGGACTTACATCTAAAATTATTCTTACCGGAGAACCACTTCTTTTAAATAAAGATGTAAGTGAGTTAACTGAGCAATTTGGTATTCAACAGATAGGATTACCTTCTGCTTCATACCTGGGTGTACCCATCCCGGTTGGTGATGAAAATATTGGTGTACTGAGTGTGCAAAGCACCGAAAAAGAAAACCGGTTTAATGAAAATGATCTCCGCCTTCTATCTACCATTGCATCTTCAGTTGGAGTAGCATTGAGAAATGCAACCTTGTTTGAAGATGTACAACAAGCAAAAATGGAAGCAGAAACGGCTAGTAAGCTTGCCGAAAAAGCCAATGATGCCAAGAGTGCATTCCTTTCTACGGTGAGTCATGAATTGAGAACGCCATTAACATCTGTACTTGGATTTGCCAAGATTATTAAAAAAAGACTGGAAGAAAGAATTTTCCCGCTTGTTGATAAATCAGATGCAAAAATTGAAAAGGCAGTGAACCAGGTTTCAGAAAATCTGCATGTCGTAATATCAGAAGGCACACGGCTTACACATCTTATTAATGATGTACTGGACCTTGCAAAAATTGAGGCTGGTAAAATGGAATTTGCCCAGGAAAATGTATCCATGTTTGATGTGGCAGAAAGAGCTATTGCAGCTACTACTTCTTTATTCGATCAAAAAGCTTTGAAGCTGATAAGAAAAATTGATACAAATATTCCCGATGTTATTGGCGACAAAGACAAACTGATACAGGTGATGATTAATCTTATTTCCAATTCTGTGAAATTTACAGATACAGGTTCTATTACATGCAGTGTACACCTGGTAAAAAATGAAATCGTTGCCAGCATTACAGATACAGGTATTGGTATAGCTCCGGAAGATTTTGGAGCTGTGTTCGAACAATTCAAACAAGTAGGTGGCGATACATTAACTGATAAACCAAAAGGAACCGGTCTGGGTCTTCCTATCTGTAAGGAAATAGTAGAACACCTTGGTGGAAGAATCTGGTTGGAAAGTGAAGTGGGCAAAGGCAGTATTTTTTCATTTGCATTACCAATTAATAAAGCTGCAATAACAGAACGACCTATTCATTTGAATGACCTGGTAAAACAATTAAAAGAGCAGGTGGCCCATTCGCAACTAAACTTAAAAGGAAAAGCGGCAAATATTCTTATTGTGGATGATGATGAATCTATCCGATCCTTATTGCACCAGGAACTGGGAGATGCCGGATATAATATTGAAGAAGCCCGTAATGGAAAAGAAGCATTGATCAGTGTAAGAAAGCAACGGCCTGATTTGATAATTCTTGATATCATGATGCCGGAGATGAATGGTTTTGACGTAGCAGCTGTATTGAAAAATGATCCGGAAACAATGGATATACCCATTATTGTTTTATCTGTTGTACAGGATAAAGCAAGAGGATTCAGGATTGGGGTTGACAGGTATCTTACCAAACCAATTGATACTGGACTCTTGTTTGCTGAAATTGGAAGTTTGCTGGAGCAGGGTAAATCGAAAAAGAAAGTACTGGTAGTGGATCAGGATATTGCTACTGTAAAAACGCTAACCGAAGTTCTTAAAACAAAAGGTTACGAAGTAACTGAATCTAACGAAAAAGAACTGTTGGAAAAAGCAGTAGCTAATCAACCGGATATTATTATCATCAACTCAATTCTTTCCGGTAAACAGGATATTGTACAAACGCTTAGATTTGAAAAAGGACTGGAGAATGTTTTATTCCTGGTATATCAGTAATTAAATTTATAAACTTAAAAGGAACCGTAATAAAATGGAACAAAAAATTTTAATTGTAGATGACGAAGCTCATATCCGAATGCTGATTGGGCAAACACTTGAAGAACTGGAAGACGAAGGGGTGGAGTTTTTAACAGCCGAGAACGGAGAGATTGCTCTCGACATAATACAAAAAGAAAACCCGCAATTGGTTTTTCTTGACGTGATGATGCCTAAAATGAATGGCATGGAAGTTTGTCGCCGGGTAAAAAAAGAATTGGGTTTGGATAATGTGTTTATTGTATTACTTACTGCTAAAGGGCAGGAAACGGATCGGCAAAAAGGACTGGATGTTGGTGCTGATGTGTATATGACAAAACCGTTTGATCCTGAAGTATTGCTTTCAAAAGCTAAAGAAGTTTTGGGCCTTTAGTATAAAATTTTTTTAGTAAAAAAAATTGTCCGGCATTTTCTAATATTGATTTTTAATTATGGCAAGAGTAAGTTTAAAAAATATTGTCGGCAAAAAAAATGAAATAAATGCTGTTATACTTTCTTTAATCAATGAATTGAATCCGGAAATATGGATTGAAGATGAAACAGGGAAATTGTTAGTAGGAAATTCAAATGAAAATCTAAGGGCTTCTTTCCCGGTAAAGCTGGAAGATGAAATAATCGGTTGGGTAAAAGGCGATGAAAAAGGAATTGTGATTGCAAACCTGCTTATTCAATTATCACAAAAAGAAGCAGAGAAAAAGAAATTGGGAACCGAGGTACTCAACTTATACCAGGAGCTGAATGTTATTTATAATTTTTCAGAAAAACTTACTGAGACAATTGAACCGGATATCATAGCACAACTTACACTTGAGCAAGCAGTACATTCTATCCCCTCGCATAGTGGTGTGATTGTATTGTGGAATGAAGAGAAAAAACAATTATCCATTCCTGCAATATCGGGAGATCCCCTTTTTAATGAAGAAAAGATTCGGAATAATCCTGGAATATTATTGAAAATTGGAATGAGCGGTCAGTCCGAAATTATAACTGATTTATCTCTTCTGAAAGAGAAAGGGATAATTGAGAGCGATGTTCATTCTCTTATTTATGCAGCCATGAAAGTTAAGCATCGCATAATGGGTGCTATTATACTTGCAGGAAAACAAGCTGAACAATATAGTGCAGCTCATTTGAAATTACTCGTTACACTGGCTTTGCAATCGTCC
>JANPEU010000342.1:0-5284 GCA_031423175.1 Bacteroidota bacterium | reverse complement strand
CTTGTAACTTCCATCAGAAATTTCAATAAAATAAACTCCCGATTTAAAACCTGTCAAGTTAATTGTAGCCTGCTTTGACTTATTTTCTCTTTGTATCTTTTTTAAATTACCTGTGTTATCATAAATTTTTATTTCAGTAATGGTTCGTTGCGGTATTGTAGTGTTCTTTGTAGTTTCAGTAGAAACTAAATCACAAGGTGCTGGGATATTTGGAACAATCACTTTAAGTGAACTAGTAGCCGGATTAGGTGAAACACTAAATGAATTACAACCACCACCGCTACCACAAGTAATGCTTTTAAAACCAAAATTTAAAATAGTGGTACCACATGCATTTGTTGTGGTTAATTTGAAAACTGCTGTTTGTCCAACATTCCAGAAATAGAAATTTATATTGTTTCCGCTTTGCGACCAGCTAATATTATTGGGCGTAGAACTTACTTTAGTCCATACAACAGATGTGGCTCCCGTTATTTGCATGTTTGTATAAGTAGTTTGAAGATTGCACGCATTATTATAATCTGTTGACGGATTACCAAACCAAATATGTAATGGTTGCTGTTGACCGTTTGTAAGGTATGTTCCGCCAATGTTAGGTGTCCCAACCCAAACAGTTCTTGTAAATGTCCTGAAACCACAAATGCCATCAACTGTAACAGTAATTTGAAGTGATCCACTGGCTGTACCATTTCTTGTAAAAGTTGCAGTATTGCCGTTTGGAACAAAATTCACCAATGCTGCATTGTCAACACTCCATGCATAAGTACTTCCGGTAACATTTGGTAATGAAAAGATAATTGCACCAACGCATATCGCATCTGGTCCTGCAATATTATTATTCAGACAAAATGCACTGCAATTTGTTTGGGGAACAGGATCTGCCACATTGATTCTGTTTATTTCAGCCGCAAGCCAATTACTACTCCTTATAAAAAATCCTTCATGCGGTTCATCTCCCGTCGAAGTAAATTGCCATACTATTTGACCAGTATTAGGGTTAGTGCTGGTAAATGTTAGTGGATTAGCATTATAAGCAGTTGTAAAGTTTTGAAACGATGGAGCAAGCGGCGCAATAGGTGGAGTTGCCCCGATATAACGTGCCATATATTCTGTATTTGTAATAGGAGTATTTCCCTGCCCAATATCTAATGCACTTGTGGTATGAATAAATGCAAACCTTCTTTGAATGAAAAAAGAATTATTATAGCTGAACATCCAGTCTTGAGAAACCCCGCCAGGCTGATTGTCTATCGATACTGTATAAAATCCACCAGGATACGTATCTAATGGTAATAATCCTGTAGGAGCATTATAAGTTCTGTTTGCAATATTGATGCTAACTGGAACAAGCCATAATACTTTTTTGGTCAGTTTTATTTGACCGTGATAAACCTGATTGCCTCCGCCATTCGCCAGTGCTTTAATATCAAGAGTTAGTTCGAATTTATTACTGCCGGGAATTAAAAATGGTATTGTTATAATGGGAGAGACATTTATAGCACTTAATCCAAAACCAACTCCCATTAAAATCAGGTCAGTAATGAATCGTGTTTTAGTTGATCTGAAATGATAAATCAATGTTGAACCTGCCACAAATTCCTGGTCTATGGCGCATTCACTTCCGTTACTTATTGCAATATTCCGGATGTTAACCGGGTAAGCCCATTGAGTTCTTAGTTCCTGCATGAATAGCTGATATGTTGCATTGTCCTGATTAAAATTCTGATTAATCCGCTGAACCAAAAGCTGCCGGGCAGCAGGCTGATTTGCAAGATTCAAATTTAAAAGAGGGCTATATCCTCCTGTAAATAATGGAACGATGAGTTCCGTTAATGCAAACAATGCACCTGTACTTATATACAATCTTTTTGCATGCTGTGCGGCAGCCTGGTAACCCAACGGAACATTTGCCCCCTGATGTGGTGCATCAAGACTTACATACAATCTCGTTTGATGTGCATTAAATCCACCTGTTCTGTCCATACGGCCTAATGCCATTCTTGCTATTACACCGCCCATACTGCTGCCGAGTACTATATTCGGTTGCATTACCCCATTCAATGGTTGTTTATTTGCATTTACCCAACGTATTACTTCTTCCAGTACTAATGCATTTCGTTGCAGCCAGTCTGTACCGTTTCGCCAATTGATATAAACAATGTCGTACTCACTTGGTGAATTGGGGTCAAAAACATTACTACCACTAATAAGATTTCTCAAAGCAAAACTTCCACTTGTTCTTACGCTTCTTATAAAACCATCAAACGTACTTACTCCCTCCGGTTCTTCAGGACTGGTAATATGACCCGGATCCAAACCTTCTGCAACAATTAAAGGCCTGCGTAAAACCATGTCATTTGCATTTCGATAACTTATTACAATATCTGCTACGCCAAAAACTCCATTAAAAGATTCGGTAGCTGTTATGGTTCCTCTGCGGTCTATCGTACCCCTTGCTTGTACGCCACCACTGCCTGCCATATTACTGATATTATTGAAATAAATTTTTGAATGTGAATAAAGTTGTTGTCCACTGGTAAGATTGATACGAAATATCCAATGCTTCCAACCAGTATCTGCATAGTTTAATTGTATAGGCACATCATACTGTAAATTGCGGTAACCCTGACCGTCACCTGCATCAAACTGAATGCTATTAATTTCATTATTCATATTACCGAGCCAGAGATTGGATGGTAAGACAACACTGCAGTAAGTAAGATTATATTTGATGGTACTTGGGCTTATTGCGAATGTTTTAAACTCATCATAAGGATTTTGCCAAACACTGTTTATATATACATCTTTGAGTTGGCTATTTACGACCTGCATTTTTCCTGTAGAATTAGCATCAGGTTGGATGGCATTGTATTTAAACAATAAGCCACTTAAAGTAATTACTTCTCTTTGTCTTGCAATATACCAAAGGCTGTCATGAATAGCCGGGTGCCGAATATTTGCAGCAGTAGTATTAAACCTGCCGGTAAAAATAGTTTTATAAAGCTCAGAGAAAATACCCGGCTCCATACAGGTACTGTCATGAAGCACCGTGCCATTGTAAATTTTCGGTTCAGTAAAATCAAATGCATAGTCCATTAATAAACCAGTAGGCACACGATTGTTTTCTAATGCACCAAACAAATTATTTGTATAGTGCCGGTAATTAGTATCAATTTCTGCATATGAAGGCGGTATAAATGTTTGTGAAAATGTTTGCAGTGTTAACAGCAAGGCAAACGCTAATTGCATGATTTTTTTCATAAAATAGTTTTGTGGTTAAAAGAAATGATTAATAACGAATATCAAACCGGCCTTCAGTAATATTTATTTTTTCGCCAGTAGCTATTTTTGTTCCAGTGAAAGAGAACGTTCCTGATAGAATACGGTTGATCTGGTCGTGTTTTTTTATTGACAAAATTCCAGAGTCATTCTCCAATTTTCCATAAATCTCTGAGCTCCCATTTTTAACTTCTTCATACCAAGCAAGAGGATATCCTTTTTTTTGAGGCTTGAATTCATAAACTATACCCTCTAATAAAAACAAGCTATCCGTTTCAATGCTTACCCCTCTTTTTGTAGAATAATTGTAAGCCGGGATGTTTAAATGCCACCCTCCATCGGGCACGTTGCCTAGGTTTACATATTGTACAAAAAGTCCGGGTCTCCCATTGCCATCTCTCGGTACAAATACTTTTCCATTTACTTTACAGCCAAATGTCATAGCTCCGGTAGTTGTTTCAGGAGGCAGTTGCGGTTCATCATTTTTATTTTTACGGCATTGGCTAAATGTAAAAAGCATAAGCACCATGCTGCATATAATCAAAATTTTAAGTTGCTTCATTATATATTTTTTTAGTGTAAATAAATTATTTAAACACCTAAACCAACTATAAAAATAGTTTTATAAAGCTCAGAAAAAATACCGGGCTCCATACAGGTACTATCATGAAGCACCGTGCCATTGTAAATTTTCGGTTCAGTAAAATCAAAAGCATAATCCAGTAATAAACCTGTCGGCACACGGTTATTCTCCAATGCTCCAAACAGGTTATTTACATAGTTTCGGTGATTCGTATCAATTTCTGCATAAGATGGTGGCGTAAACGTTTGTGAAAATGTTTGCAGCGTTAATAACAAAGCAAACGTTAATTGCATGATTTTTTTCATAAAACAGTTTTGTGGTTAAAAGAAATGATTAATAACGAATATCAAACCGTCCTTCTGTTATATTTACCTTTTCACCATTAGAACTGGTTCCAACAAATGAAAACCTACCTGAAAGAATATGGTTTGTTTGGTCAAATTTTGTAATGTATAATTCACCTTGATCATTGTCTAACTTTGGATAAACAGCAATATCATTTGAATAAAAAGCTTGCGGATAACCTTTAAGGTTTTTAAAAGCATATGTAGTTCCTTCAGTTAATAGTAAACTATCTGTTGTAATACTCACAAGTGGAATTGAAGAAGGTATCCAATCAACAGCGGGAATATTCAAATGCCATCCACCATCAGGGACATTCCCTAAGTTTACGTATTGAACAAAAAGACCCGGTCGCCCCCTGCCATCTCTTGGTACAAATACTTTTCCATTTACTTTACAGCCAAAGGTCATTGCTCCGGTGGTAGTTTCGGGGGGTAATTGGTCTATAGGGTTTACCGGATCCTTTTTACAGCGGCTCGCTGATAAAACAATAAAGATTAAAACAATTGATAAGGTTGTTATGAGTTTCATGTGGTAGTGTTTTTATTTAGTCATTTAAATAATGACAAGTAACTTACTTATGACAAAATAACCAGGAACATTGTTGCTTCAAGTGTAAACTAAACAGGTTCTTTCAATTTGGCAATACCTCGAAAGTGGTATTTTTATTTTTTCAGTTCCTTCGTGGTCTTAAAAAAATCAATACAATAAAAAAAATATGTCTACACGGGATTTCTCGTGTAAGGGCCAGGAGCATAGCAAGACATCCGTGCAATAAGGTACATTGAATAGCGAAAAATATAAACTGGTTGAATTTAGAATGTAATAAATTAGGCGAGTCATTATAACGAGGGGTTGCAGCTAAGCACAAGTCAGCACACGGCAAACCCCCTCGTGAACGCATTATTTAATTCAGGGACGAAGAGACCCCAAACGAACTGAAAAACAAAAAGAGGAATTATATAAAAGTAAAAAAGACAGAAGTGAAAATGTAATGGTGGTGGACCTGGTAAGAAATGATTTGGCAAAAGTTTGTAAAGACGGAACCGTACAAGTAGATGAACTCTATGGCATATATTC
>JANPEU010000341.1:0-1879 GCA_031423175.1 Bacteroidota bacterium | reverse complement strand
AAAACATCCAATGAATTTGTGAATGTAATATCGCAACCTTCAAAATCCGATGCCGCTAACTCATTACTTGGGTCAATACAGTTACGCATCATTTCAATTCTCTTTTCACTTATATCAAATCCAATTACAGAAATTTTTTTTGCAAACTCCAATGCAATCGGCAAACCAACATAACCTAACCCGATTACAGCCAGTTTCGATTTTTTTTCAATAAGATTATTATACATTCTACTGATTAATTTTTATTAGAAACATATTCCAAAATATTTGCACAAATAAAATCAAGTTGCTCTTTATCCATCTCTGTATGTATCGGTAATGATATTACTCTTTCGGTTAACCAATCCGTAACCGGCAATGAACAATTTTGCTGCGCAAAAGATTCAAACATTTTTTGCTTATGCCCGGCCACCGGGTAGTAAATCATTGCCGGAATATTTTGCTTCGCTAAAAATTCCTTGAGACCATTTCTGTATGCCACTACATCTTTTACTTCAACGAATAGAATTGTGTATTGATGAAAAACATGATTGGTATACTTTGCTCTGAAAGGAGTTTTAATTTTACTGCACACTGAAAAGGCTGCATCATAATAATCTGCCACTTTTCTTCTTTCGATTATATATTCATCCAGGCGTTTCAATTTAATATTAAGCACTGCCGCTTGTATAGAATCCAACCGGCTATTACAACCCACTACATCATGATAATACTGTCTGCTCTGTCCGTGATTTGCAATCATTTTCATTTTCGCAGCCAATTCATCATCATTGGTGAAAATGGCACCGCCATCCCCAAAGCCTCCCAGATTTTTTGATGGGTAAAAAGAAGTAGTACCAATATGCCCAATTGCTCCTGTTTTCTTTTTTGTACCATCACTAAAAGTATAATCACTTCCGATTGCCTGGGCATTATCTTCAATTACAAATAAATTAAATTCTTTAGCAATCGCCATTATTTCTTCCATAGGTGCAGCCTGACCATATAAATGAACCGGCACAATTGCTTTTGTCTTTGCTGTTATTACTTTTCGTATTGATTCTGGACTGATACAAAAAGTTTTTTTATCGACTTCTGCAAAAACTGGAGTGAGCCTGAGCAAAGCAATTACTTCTGTTGTAGCTATATACGTAAATGAAGGGGTAATTACCTCGTCACCGGGTTGCAGTCCTAATGCCATCATCGCAATCTGCAAAGCATCCGTTCCATTTGCACAGGGAACGGTATGTTTTACACCCATATATTGAGATAACGCCGAAGAAAATTCATGCACAACTTTTCCATTAATAAATGCAGTGCTATCCATTACATCAATAACAGCTTTGTCAATTTCCGTTTTTATTTTTTGATACTGGGTCTTTGTATCTACCATTTGTATTGGGCGCATCGGATGTTGTTGATAGTTAAAGTGCCGCAAAAATAGTAAAATACAGGTAGTTTACCCGTTTGCTTTTACATTTGCCAATATTAAAATTGCCTGATTGTATATCATACTCTATAATATTTTTTTATTCCTGTTCAGGGCAAGCGCATCGGTGTATTCATTATTTAATGAAAAGGCAAACAAATGGGTAAATGGAAGAAAAAATATTTTTAAAAGCCTGGAAGCTGCTATATCAAAGGATGACAAAGTTGTATGGATGCACTGCGCTTCGCTTGGAGAATTTGAACAAGGTCGTCCGGTTTTAGAAAGATTAAAAAAAGATTTTCCGAATTACAAATACCTGATTACTTTTTTTTCCCCTTCGGGTTATGAGGTACAAAAAAATTACAAAAATGCAGATTGGGTATTTTATTTACCAATAGATGGCGCATCGAATGCCCGGCGATTTTTAGAAATTGTTCATCCCTCTCTTGTCATTTTTGTAAAATATGAATT
>JANPEU010000340.1:0-3364 GCA_031423175.1 Bacteroidota bacterium | reverse complement strand
TAATAATACCTGCATTGGTTTTACTTAGTAAGCTGCCAATGAAACAGGCAGTGGGCACATCGCTGTTGATAATTGCTGCTAAATCTTTGATTGGTTTTACCGGCGATTTAAAACATTATACGATGGACTGGCAATTACTTTTAATTGTAACGGCTCTGGCTATCGGGGGTATATTTTTTGGCAACTGGATTAGCCATAAAATTCATGGAGACCGGTTAAAAAAATGGTTTGGCTGGTTTGTATTGATAATGGGAATTTATATAATTGTTAAAGAATTATTTTTTCGGTAAACAAGTTTACTTCGTGTGACAAAAGTCATAGTAAACTATTTTACAGAACATCAACTTTGTCGTCACTAAACAGCATTGCAAAATTTTTAAAATAAAAATTTATGAAAATAGAACAAATTTATACCGGCTGTCTTGCACAAGGTGCTTATTACATTGAAAGTAATGGAGAAGCTATCGTAATCGATCCATTGCGTGAAGTGCAACCTTATATACAAAAAGCGGAAAGGAACAATGCAAAAATTAAAAACGTTTTTGAAACACATTTTCATGCCGACTTTGTTTCAGGCCATATTGATTTAGCAAAAGCAACTGGTGCAAAAATTGTTTATGGCCCCACAGCCAATCCGGATTTTGAAGCACATATTGCTTCGGATGGCGAAGAATTGAAATTAGGAAATGTTACATTCAAAGTGCTGCATACACCCGGCCATACAATGGAAAGTACCTGTTACTTATTAAGAGATGAGAATGGAAAAGATGTTGCCATTTTCACAGGTGATACTTTATTTATCGGGGATGTTGGTCGTCCGGATCTTGCTCAAAAAGTTACCGCTGATTTAACACAGGAAAAATTAGCTGGCTATTTATATGATTCTTTAAGAAATAAAATTATGCCACTGGCTGATGAACTGATTGTTTATCCTGCACATGGTGCCGGAAGTGCATGTGGTAAAAATATGAGTAAAGAAACTTCAGATACATTGGGCCATCAAAAAGTTGTCAATTATGCATTGCGGGCAAATATGACAAAAGAAGAATTTATAAAAGAAGTATTAACAGGATTAACTGCACCCCCACAATATTTTCCACTGAATGTAATGATGAATATTCATGGGTATGACAGCATCAACGAAGTAATAGAAAGAGGAACACATGCATTGAGTGTGGATGCTTTTGAAACAGCAGCTAATGAAACCGGCGCTTTGATACTTGATACAAGAGACCCACAGGTTTTTGCAAAAGGATTTATTCCAAATTCGATAAATATTGGTGTGGATGGAAGTTTTGCTCCATGGGTGGGCACAATGATACCCGATATTAAACATGAAATTTTATTGGTTACTGAACCCGGTCGGGAAGAAGAGGTAGTAACAAGACTGGCCCGTGTGGGATATGATTATGCAATCGGGTATATCAAAGGTGGTTTTGATGAATGGATAAAATCAGGTAAAGAAATTGATAGCATCAAATCAATCAACGCAGATGAGCTTGCTGAGATAGTTAAAAAAAATCCCGAAGCAAACATTCTGGATGTACGTAAAAAAAATGAATATAATTCAGAACATGTGGCAAATGCAGAAAATGCACCGCTCGATTTTATCAATGACAGTATGCTGAAGGTTGATAAAAATAAAACCTATTATGTGCATTGTGCCGGTGGTTACCGCTCAATGATTTTTGCTTCCATACTGAAAGCCAGGGGTTATGATAATCTGATAGACGTGAATGGTGGTTTTAAAGCATTGAAAGAAACAGGAAAATTTACGGCTACAGATTATGTTTGTCCAACAACATTATTATAAAAAATCAAAATAGATAGTATGAGTTTGATGGAAACCCTTTTTGGGAAAAAAGAAAAAATAGATTTTAAAGAACTTATAAAGACCGGCGCAATTGTCGTTGATGTAAGGTCGCCGGTTGAATATAGCAATGGTCATATTCCGGGCTCATTAAATATTGCTCTCGAACAAATTGGCTCAACCATTTCTTCTTTAAAACAAAAAAACAAACCATTGATTTTGGTTTGCCGCTCCGGTACACGAAGCAATATGGCAACCGGTATGCTTAAAAATGCTGGACTTGAAGTTTACAATGGCGGCGCATGGGTTGATTTAATACATAAAATTGAATAGCAATTTCTCGACTTATTAAATAAGGCCTGCTGGTTTTTTTGCCAGCAGGCTTTTCTTTTTCCTAATTTTAGATATCGGGTTTTTGTGTGACCCCTGTCACAATGAATTTTACAGGTATTATTAATTTTGAATAACAAAAATTTATTTAATGAATTTTATAGATTGGATTAAACAACCATGGCCCTGGTATGTAGCTGGCCCTTTGATCGGACTTACAGTTCCTTTATTATTAATTTTAGGAAATAAGTCTTTTGGAATCTCCTCTTCACTTCGGCATGTTTGCGCAGCATGCGTACCTGCCAATATTGCTTTCTTTAAATATGACTGGAAAAAAGAAATCTGGAATCTATTTTTTGTAGGTGGGGTATTAATCGGAGGTATTATTGCCGGAATTATTCTGGCAAACCCAAACCCGGTTATTATTGATTCAAAACTTGCAGTTGACCTGGCAGCTGTTGGCGTAACAAATACTGACGGAATGGTGCCGAATGAATTATTTAATTGGGATTCTTTGTTAAGCATAAGAGGTTTTATTCTGATAGTAGTTGGCGGATTCCTCGTTGGATTTGGAACTCGTTATGCAGGCGGATGTACAAGTGGTCATGCAATCATGGGAATCAGCAACCTGCAATTGCCATCGATAATAGCAACCTGTTGTTTTATGATTGGTGGTTTTCTTGTATCCAATTTTATACTACCACTGATTCTTAAACTTTAATTCTCTTAAACTATTTATGGAAACAATAAAAGCTTTAGATACGAATACCGATTTTGAAATCCGCTCAGAAAATGCAATTTGTGTTAACAATTCTGAATTGGACAAACCCATTTGGTCAAATGTAAAATTTGCAATTGCAGGAATTCTCTTTGGAATCATTTTGGTTAAGTCAGAAGTGATCTCATGGTTTCGCATACAGGAAATGTTCCGGCTGCAAAGTTTTCATATGTATGGCGTCATAGGTTCTGCAATCGCAGTTGGCATGTTGAGTTTGTTTATCATTAAAAAATTCAATATAAAATCCATTGAAGGAGAAACAATAAAAATGGAACCTAAAAAATTTAATAAAGGACAAATTTATGGTGGGCTTACTTTTGGATTTGGCTGGGCATTAACCGGTGCTTGTCCGGGACCCTTGTTTGCGCAAATAGGAACGGGTGCTACGGTTATTATTGTTACATTGTTTTTTGCAATTCTTGGTACATGGGTTTATGGAAAACTTA
>JANPEU010000339.1:0-2210 GCA_031423175.1 Bacteroidota bacterium | reverse complement strand
CAGCATTTGACCTACATAATCTGTTGCCTGCACAACCCAGACAAATGTACCCGATGCCTGATTAACTCCATTAACTTTTGCATCCCACCCTTTGTTCATTTCTTTTGTTTCAAAAACTTTTTCTCCCCAACGATTGTAAACAATAAAATACTCCAAAATATTATGGAATAAAAACATTGGAGTATTTTATTGTTTACAATCGTTGGGGAGAAAAAGTTTTTGAAACAAAAGAAATGAACAAAGGGTGGGATGCAAAAATTAATGGAGTTAACCAGGCATCGGGTACATTTGTCTGGATTGTGCAGGCAACAGATTATGTTGGTCAAATCCTGAAACAAAAAGGAACTGTAACTATAATAAGGTAAGTGATGAGTGTTTTAGTTTGCAAAATAGAATGAATAATCTTTCTGCCGGAGTCTTGTCATTCCCGAGTCCGCCATCGGCGGAGAGGAATCTCAGAGTAATTGAGAACCGATAGTATTCTTAAAAAAAAAATCTAATGAAAGTCTCTGAGATACCTTGCTTAAATTCTTTTAATTCAAATGTTCAAGACCGTTCGGCTCGGCATGACAAGATTTCGATTGATTGAATATTTAAATTGACGCTTTACATTAAAAGATGAAATTTTATGAAGCATAGGATAATTTTAATAATCGCTTTTCTTTTTTCATTATTTAATATAAATGCTCAGTTGAAATGGATTTGTGTTGATTCATTATTTCAGCCATTGCCTGTTTCGGTTCATGTATATAAAACAATTGATTCGTTAGGTGGCAAGCCTAATATCGCCTACTATGTTTCTGCTGAATTGAAAAATAAAAAATTAGATTTTACTGCCGATACAACTTATCGAAGAAGATTAACTCCTATTCAATTTTTTGAAAAAAATAGTAAGCCGCTGCTGGTTGTAAACTGTACTTTCTTTTCTTTTGAAACAAATCAAAATTTGAATGTGGTGATAAAAGATGGAAAAATGGTTGGATATAATATCCATTCGATTCCAGGAAGAGGTAAGGATACACTTACGTATCGCCATCCTTTCCGAAGTGCAATTGGCATAAACAAAAAAAGAGTGGCAGATGTTGCCTGGTTATATACGGATTCATCTTCGAAATTTTCTCTGGCAAGCCGCGGGAGCCTTCCAGTAATTAATGATTCATTTCAAAATCCGGGAAAGAAATATCTTTTTTATAAAACTTCTGTTCCTCAACATATGGGGTTTGAAAAATGGAAAATGCAAACAGCAGTTGGTGGCGGCCCGGTTCTTTTACAAAACGGAGAAATTAAAATTACCAACGAAGAAGAAATGATGTTTGCCGGTAAAAGAATAAACGAAAAAGAACCCCGGACTGCAATGGGATATACAAAAGATGGCAAACTGATCATACTTGTAGTGCAAGGTCGTTATCCCGGGATTTCAGAAGGTGCAACATTAATTGAAGAGGCACAAATATTTAAAGACCTCGGATGTTGGGAAGCCTTGAATCTTGATGGGGGTGGCAGCAGTTGTTTACTCATCAATGGAAAAAATACGATAAAACCATCATCGAATGGTGTACAAAGAGCCATACCAGCGGTATTTTTAATCAAAGAAAAATAAGCTTCACGAATTTTGATAAATTTTGAATTGCAAATAGCTTTGGCATGATATTTCATAGTAGTAGCCGGACTAAAAATCTTAAATATGAAAAAAACAGCTCTGGCCACTATCGCAATCGCAGTTATCTCCACCTTAGCATTTATCAGTTGTAAAAAAGAAAGTTCCTCCGGATACCAATTTTCTGTTCATCTTACCGATGCACCTGCTGCATTTGAAGAAGTGAATGTGGACATCCGCGAAGTGAAAGTAAAACTGAGAGATGATTCGACAGGCTGGGTAAGTTTAGCTACAAATGCCGGAATTTATAATTTGCTCGGTTTGCAAAACGGAGTTGATACATTGCTGGCAACCGGCACACTCCCTTCAAATTTTGTTAAGGAAATACGTTTAATTCTCGGTACAGATAATTCAGTAAAAGTGGGCGGTCAAATTTATCCGTTGGCAATGAATAGCAGCGACCATCAGAAACTAATGATTAAAGTGAATAAGCGAATCAGTTCTCAGGTTGATTCTTTAATTGTTGATTTTGATGCAGGGCTTTCAATTCATCAACAAGGCAATGGCACTTATCGGTTACAACCCGTATTAAAAATAAAATAAATTTTAGGAT
>JANPEU010000338.1:0-3771 GCA_031423175.1 Bacteroidota bacterium | reverse complement strand
TTGGAAAAATAATTTTTACATTTAATAGGCTTCTGGCAATAAAGAAGCAGGCCGGTTTTTTTTTAATTGCTAATCGCAATTAAATAATTTACTATTCATTATCCGGCTTACCTGAATACCATTTCATAAAATATGTGAATCATGTAACTCTTTGGTACAAGGCTGTAACAGAAGTAATTAAAATTGAACTGAACTTTACCAGTAGTTATTAATGAATCAAAATATTATATATGCAAACTTATTACTACATTTTTTCAGCCATGTTAATTACACTTATTTTTTTCTTTATCCGTTCTCAGATACTTCGTAAAAAAAGTTTACCTGTAACATTGTATGTTGAAGCACTCCGAAATGAGAACAGCGGCCATTTTGAAGAAGCGTTGGCTACCTATGAGAATGCACTTATAGAAATGAAGAAAAAGAAATTTCAGTATGGTGGAAGTCTGAAAAATAAAATTAATGAAAAATTGAAAGTGTTGCACACAATTATTGAGTACAAAAACAGCCTTCATTTTGTGCGGTAGAAAAGAAGTAGTGTTATAAGTCAGGAAGTATAGAAATGGTACTGGTGTACATACTCAGTACCATTTTTATTTGAATAGATGTGAAAGATGTAAACAGTTCCCTTTGCAATGTAACAATATCGCCAAAATTGAATTCATCTTTGTAAAACAAACAATTTAATTAAAATAAAAAAAATTTAAAATGATAAACCCAACAGAATTAAAAGGAAACTGGAAAGAGTTAAAAGGAAAGCTTAAACAGAAATATGCAGAAATAACGGATAATGATCTACTTTATCATTCAGGCAAAAAAGATGAAATGCTTGGGAAGCTTCAGATTAAGTTGGGTAAAACAAAAGAGGAACTGCATAATATTATAAATGCTTTATAATTTTTTCTCTGGGCTAATTGCCGCAGGGTATCGAAATAATTTCTAAACACTATTTTTAAAAGTTAAACTATACATTATGAACAATTTACTTTATATCGTTGCAGTCATTCTAATCATCGGCTGGTTAGTTGGATTTATCGGATATAATGCCGGTGGACTTATACATCTGTTGCTTGTTATTGCAGTAATTGCAATCTTACTCCGGGTTATCCAGGGTAGAAAAGTACTTTAATAATATACGATGAACGTATTGCCTTTTCAAACAGATCTGCCCATTCATAATGCCGAAAGGTCACTGGATGGGCCTTTACTTATTTTTGATTTGCCGGCTCTAATGGAAAAAATTGAACATGAGAATGATTGGGAAAGTGGCCAGCGCAATGCCATTACACTTATGAAAGGTAAGAGCATGCGCCTTGTTCTTATCGCATTAAAGCCTGGTGCAGAAATTGATTTTCGTCAGTCATATAATCTGATAAGCCTTCAGTTATTAAAAGGAAGGCTGGAAGTAAATACGGAAAATGAAACCGTAGCCCTTGAACAGGGGCATTTAATAACGTTGCATGAAAACATACAGCATAGTTTGATTGCAGTGAGCAAAGCAATATTTCTTTTAACCATTGGAAACTGTGATGCACATTAAAGGGTTTTCATTTTAAGCTAATGCTGCATCGGTTTACAAAAACCTGAGAATTATATAACTTTTTTACATAAGGCTGTAACAATAAAAGCATTCAGGTTATTAACTTTGGTTAAGATTTTTGGAAAACTTTTACTTTAGTTGGTTAAAATTTTCATTCAGTTCTTTTACTCAGCCTGTGTATCCATGTAATGTTCAATAATAATGAAACCGAAGGGTTGTTTGGTATATGGAAGACGGGTTGAATTCACTCATCGTCTATAAGCAAGAAGAGTCAGAGGTAATACTTACAGTCCATTTCTTTGACCGTCATATTTCTACGGACTATCAAATTACCATGGCAGTTGGTTTTGGTTAAAAAGTTCCTGTTTTTACAGGAACTTTTCTTGTTTTATATTAAACACAGTCTCTAAAATTTAAAAAAAGTTCGTGTATAACATTAATCAACTGTTTTCAAAATATAGGAATACTATAAATTGTTTAGTAAACTCTGTAACAATTATCTCTACTCAAAATCACATCTTTGTAATATTAATTTATTCAATATTTTTTCGTAAGCAGTTAGTAGGTGTATAAAGTCCCTGTTTTTACAGGGACTTCTTATTTTAAAGAAATGTCCCGTCCTGAAAATACCGCTGCAGTAGGTATTAAAAATGCAGTGGAAAAATTAAAAAGACAGCACCGGATATTAATTGACCTGACTTTTTTTAAAGTATTTACACATGAATAAATAAGTGGAATAAAAAATTGCCGCTGGGTACTGTAAAATCAAGAATGCGCAAAGTTTTAATGGAGTTATGTGTTTCCCTGAATTGAATCCCTGCTTCGTTTAACTTTCACATAAAACTCTAATAAAAAAACCGGGTAAGAATTTTGTTCCGACCCGGATCTTTATCGTTATTAACTTTTAGTATTACTATTTAATCTTTGTATGCTTTTACATAAGCATCTAATTCATTTTTGCTTGTTTGGCTATTGAGTACATCATACAACTGAGTATAATTATTTCTATCCACTAAAGTGCGATAAGATAATTTAGCTAACTGAAGCCTGTTGCCTTCAAGCGAAACGAATGGAATCAATTGCTTTACCTGGGCAGTGGTAAAAAAATTACTGGTATTATTAAATGCAGCAGTCAGGGAATTCATTTGTTCAAAAGGCAGGTATTGTGCCTGTATAGATTGATATAAAGTTGTAAAGTTTGCATCCGTCATGGCAACAGCTGCAGGACTACCTATATTATAATTTGTATTTAGATAAGCGGCCAATTCGTTTTTACTTGCCTGGCTGCTGAGTAAATTATAAATCTGATTGAAATTATCCCGGTCGGTAATACTGCGGTAAGATAATTTTGCTAACTGAAGCCGATTTGCCTCGGCACTTACTATTTGTATCAACTGACTTGCCTGGTAAACACTAAAATAATTTGAAGTAGTATTAAAAGCATTAGTTAACGAATTCATCTGTGTGCTAACGGGCCATTGCTGTTGTATTGTTTGGTATAAAGAATTAAAACTTGCATCGTTCATTGTACCAGTTGGGTTATTGCCTGTATTGTAATTAGCATTTACATAAGCAGTCAATTCATTTTTACTTGCCTGAGTACTGAGCAAATTATATATCAGGCCGAAATTTGCAGGGTCGCTGATACTACGGTAAGATAATTTAGCCAACTGAAGCCTGTTAGCTTCTGCGCCTACTATTTGTATCAACTGACTTGCCTGGGAAGTGGTAAAATGGTTGGAAGTATTATTAAATGCATTCGTAAGCGAATTCATCTGTGTACTAACGGGCCATTGCTGCTGTATGGTTTGATACAGTGTGTTAAATGTTGCTTCAGTAGTTGATCCATCCGGATTTACTCCATCGTTATAGTTGTTTACATATGCTACCAGTTCATTCTTGCCGGCCTCGCTTCTAAGTAAATCATATACCTGGTAAAAATTGCTGCGATCGGTAACTGACCGGTAAGATAATTTAGCCAACTGAAGCCTGAAGCTTTCGGCAGTAACTAATTGCAGTAATTGCACTACCTGGTTAGTCGTATAATATTTACTGGTGTTATTAAATGCAGTCGTTATTACATTTCTTCTATTGCTGGCAGAACGCTGAGCTTTTACATTCCTCAATAAATTATTAAATTCAGTAGCATTAACAGGAAGCTGGTTCTCAGAAATTTCCGGGTTTAAATTTTCAATTAGTTCCAAACTTCCGTTGCTATTTACATTTATCAGCAT
>JANPEU010000337.1:0-8141 GCA_031423175.1 Bacteroidota bacterium | reverse complement strand
GAGGGGATAGATTGTATCAATCTGAAAAGTTGTTCGGTGTCAGCTACATCAGTCATTCGCATTTTACCGTCTTCGGCTACTAATTTCAACCGGTTACAATTTGTAACCGTTTCATTTCCTTCTTTGAGAAGCCTGTGTTTTAATACCTTCCAGTAGTTACGGGCTCCCTGAAAATCATTTTGATCTGTCAGCACTCTGACGACATCAACAATTGAAAAATACCACAACTCATTTTCCTCATCCCAAAGGGCACGTACTTTTTTATCTTCAAATATTTTTATGGCATCTTGTTTTTTCATTGCAATTCCTTGTTTAATAATTACACTATTCAAAAATATGCGAAAAGATTTCATCCTTCAGCTTCAGCAACAGTTTTTGAGAAGAAGCTATTAATAATACTTAACCGCAAAGACGCCAAGCCTGCGCAAACCTGCCGGCAGGCAGGGAACGCAAAGGGTTTTACTATAATCAATCTCTCTTTGCGTCTCTGCGATAAACTTTGTGTCTTTGCGGTTAAAAAGATTTTGCTCTTCAACTTCAGCAGCAATTTTTTCGTTGGTAGGCTAAGCACAAAGCAACGCCTCATACCAACCGATGGCGTGCAGTTTTCGGGAAGATATCAACAGGGGCAAAAACTGAAATGTGTGAATTACTTTAGATCTACAAAAGCTAATTTTGTCTGTGAAAGATAAGAGTGCAATCTTTTTTCTGCAAGTGCAATATATTCTTTACTGATATCGTAACCTACAAACTTTCTTTCAGATTTAATTGCTGAAAGGGCTGTGGTTCCACTACCCATAAATGGATCAAGAATAATATCATCTTTGAAAGAATATAACTGGATTAAACGAAATGGAAGTTCTTCAGGAAATGGGGCTGGATGCCCAATACGTCTAGCACTTTCGGCATTCATTGTCCATATAGACTTTGTCCACTCTATAAATTGTTCTTTACTAATGCTATTCTCTTTGGTTTGTTTTTCCCTTTTATAGTCCCCTTTAGAAAATACCAATATATATTCATGAACATCTCTTAAAGTAGGATTGGCCGCACTTTGCCAACTTCCCCAAGCTGTTGAAGGACTTGCACTAGCAGCTTTATTCCAAATTATTTCTCCTCGCATTTTAAAACCAATATCATTCATTATTTTAGAAATATAATCCGAAATAGGAATATATGGTTTACGTCCAAGATTGGCAACATTTATGCAAGCTCTACCGCCATTTACGAGTACTCGATAGGTTTCTTTAAAAGAGTTCTCAAGCAGCTTTAGGTACTGTTGTAAAGTCAAATCATCGTCATATTCTTTAGAAACATTGTAAGGCGGTGAAGTAATCATTAAATGAATTGAATTGTCTGGCAATTCTTTCATATTCTCGGCAGACCCTAGAAGAAATTTATTTTCCAAATTCAAAGGAAAATCATTTTCGTTTTTATCAAGCACTTCATTATCCTCAAGAGTCGTATATAATTTTGAATTATAAAACTTAGAACTATCATGGTTAATTCTCCCTGTTGTTCCAAACGCACTTGATTCTGTTCCGGTTCTAACTTTAGTAGTTTTCATTTTTATTTATATTATAACTTTATAAAGGACTTGTAAATGATTAACATTATCGGTATAATATAGTTTTGCCTCCGGAACACCTTTTAACTGTCCATGAGAATATCTACATTCAACTCTGAAAACAACATCATTTGAACCATTCTTATTTGAAATTTTGAATGTAAAATAAATATTCAACTGTGATTGAGGAACCTTTATTCCGATATCTACCAATTCTACTTTACATTCTTTATTGCTTGGTACCTGATAAAGATGTGTTTTACCAAAACTTTTCCCATAATAATATGGTTCATTATATATTTGAAATATTTCCAATAGTTTATTTGAATCTAAATTTAGGTTTTTATCTACAAAATTTTTCAAATTTTCCCCGGCTTTTAAAGAGCATTTTTTCTTAAGCTTTTCATATTCAACATCCTTTTTTTCCAAATTATCTTTTATCCATTTACTAACAGTGTGTTCAAAAATATAACCGCCTAATCTGGAGTTAAATTCAATTTCGTCCAAAGCTTCCTCAATCCCGATTTCGATTTTAGTATCATTTCTGCCGAAGATTAATCCAGATTTTCCTTTCGCTATAAAAGTTCCCCTCTTTTCGTAACTGAAAATTATTTCATTCAGGCTATGATTCTTCAATTCTCCGAATAACTTTTTGTAGGTATAGTCATGCCAGCTAGCGAATTCAGTAGGTGCAAATTTTCTAAATACATGAACAGTTTTAAAAAGGGGCGACGGTTGAACCAATGCATTAAGATAGCTGGCAAATGATGGGTTTTTTAAAATATGGCTGTCCTCTTTCAATGATATTCCTGTCTCACCAATTTTAATATCAAAGGGGTAAATAGAGTTTACATTTGCACCAAGCCAATAAATGTCTCCATCAAGCTTTAACTTTTCATAAAGCAGTTTGCCAAGGGCCAACCCATTTTTAATTATCGTTTTATGAACTATAAAATTCTCAACTTCCTCAATTTTTTGGATTTCAGAATTACATTCATTGACGTTTTTGCAATATTTTTTTATGAAATCCAGATATGTTTTTACATCAAGGTTATCTTCTGTGAACGTTAGCTTGTATTTTGCTAATATGTATCCTAAAATAACGCTAAGTTCTCTTAAAATTGTTTTAATATCTGCCACTTAATTCCTTAATTTTTTAAACGAATGTAAACGAAATAATCAAAAGAAGTTCTGAATATTAGGAAAGAACTAATCTCAGATAATAAATATAAATTAGGCTTAAGTAAAAGATGGCTAAAAATAAATTAATGTTGCTATTATAGGAGTGTTTATTGCCCAATAAAATTTCCCAGCTCAAAGGCTGCCGGACTGAAGCAAGTACCCCGGTGAGGGTTTGTGCCAGGCTATGTGCCGGAGTACTGCGTAAGGCCGGGACTGCAGCCGAATAAAGATTTTTAGCCGACAGCCCACCTTCGCTATCATCTTTTCAAAAACTGGAGACTTATTAGTAGCTACGGAGGGCAGGCCCATCACTATCATTTGTAAATTTTGCCACCCCCGCCCCATGAATTATCTTTGGCTGCGTCCATATCCTCATCCATTCATCTCATAAAAATTTTCCTGAATCATGGGAGTTATAAAAGATACATTCAAACTAAAAGCAGATGCTGCCGCTATTGAAATAAAAGAGTTATTGAAAGAGCATGGCAATAAAGTAATTGGTGAAGTAACATTGGCACAAGCCTACCAGGGTATGCGGGGAATAACAGGTTTGGTAAGTGAAACATCTTTACTCGATTCGCAAGAAGGTATCCGCTTCCGCGGTTATACAATTCCTGAGTTGCAGGTGAAACTTCCCAAAGCTCCCGGTGGCGATGAACCGTTGCCCGAAGGATTATTTTATCTGATGCTGATAGGTGATTTACCAACCCAGGATGATGTGGAGCATGTAACCAATGTATGGCAGCGCCGCAGCCATGTACCCAACCATGTGTTTGAAGCAATAGAGGCATTGCCCGTAAATACGCATCCGATGACGCAGTTTGTAGTTGCGATAATGGCTTTGCAAACAGAAAGTCATTTTGCAAAACGCTATGCTGAAGGCATGAGTAAAAAAGATTATTGGGATGCTGTGTTTGATGATGCGATGGATTTGATAGCCCGGTTGCCACGGGTAGCTGCCTATATTTATCGTCGCAAGTATAAAGATGGTGAGCATATACAACCAAATGGTTTATTGGACTGGGCAGGAAATTTTGCTCACATGCTCGGTTACGAAAATGAAGAGTTTAAAGAACTGATGCGATTGTATATGACGATTCATGCCGATCATGAAGGTGGAAATGTAAGTGCACATGCTGTGCATTTAGTTGGTAGTGCATTGGCCGATCCGTATTTAAGTTTTGCTGCCGGTATGAATGGGTTAGCGGGTCCATTACATGGTCTTGCCAACCAGGAAGTGATTAAATGGATTTATGAAATGAATGAAGAACTGAAAACAGATGCACCAACAAAAGATCAGATAGCAGAGTATGTAAAGAAAACATTGAGCGAAGGAAAAGTAGTGCCGGGTTATGGTCATGCCGTATTACGTAAAACAGATCCACGGTTTACTGCACAAATGGAGTTTGGAAAAAAACATATGCCCGATGATAAATTGGTAAATACAGTTTGGAATGTATATGAAACAGTGCCGCCAATTTTACAATCAATTGCAAAAATAAAAAACCCCTGGCCCAATGTAGATGCACATAGCGGTAGCCTGTTGGTACATTTTGGAATGGTAGAGTTTGAATTTTATACCGTACTGTTTGGGGTAAGCCGTGTACTGGGTGTTATGGCAAGTTTAATCTGGAGCCGTGCACTTGGTTTCCCAATAGAAAGACCAAAATCAGTTACGACTGAGTTGGTAAAAAAATGGTTAAAGGGAGAAGATAATATTTGGGGAGAGTGAGAACGATGCCCCTGTCCCCTAAAGGGGAACTTAGATCAATTCTTCACTATTGATTTTAGATTTTCCAAAGGAGTTTGTTTTATTTTTTTTTGGTAACCAGCTTTTGAAATTCTATTAAGCTTTTGTTGCGCCTGCCCGCACGAAGCCGTTTCGGCATAGGCAGGTCGCACACTTGTACTGCTAATCATTACTCAACATTTTAAATCAGAGTCAGACTAATTATATAAGCAAGGGCTGTGCATAGCGAAGTCTCCCCTTCGGGGAGATTTAGAGGGGCTGCATTATAATGATCTATCAAGATGAGTATACCCACCATCAACATAAATAAGCTGACCGGTAGTGTGTGAAGATTTTTCAGAGAGAAGAAAGACAACCATGTTTGCAATCTCTTCTGCAGTAGTCATTCTTTTACCCAATGGAATTTTATCAGTGATGGATTTTAATTTTTCTTCGGGATTGGGTAATGTCTTAATCCATTTTTCATAGAGTGGGGTGTAGCATTCAGCAACAATCACTGCATTCACCCGTATTCCATATTTTAATAATTCTACAGCCCATTCCCGTGTAAGTGCATTTCGTCCGCCATTGCTTGCAGCATATGCCGATGCATTTCCTTGTCCGGTATCTGCTACTTTGCTGCTGATGTTTACAATACTGCCTTTCGACTTTATCAATTCAGGTAATGAATGCTGAATGATTAAATAATAATGAACTAAATTTTTATGCAGCGATTCAATGAATTTATCATAGTTACCAGTTTCCAATCCTACACCGTCATTTACGCCTGCATTATTTACAACGCCATCAATTCTTCCATATTTTTTTATTGCGGCTTCCACTGATTTTTTGCATTCTTCGGGTTGAGTAAGTTCGGCTGCTACAGCGAATCCATTGCCACCGATTTCTTTTAGCAGCGTTTCATTATCATCCGCATTTCTGCCAATGATTACAGGTATGGCACCTTCTGCTGCTAATACTTTTACAATGCCAGCACCGATTCCTTTTGTACCACCGGTGACGATTATAATTTTGTTGTCAAGATTTAAATTCATGATTTTGTTTTTTACCACAAAGACCACGAAGAATGCATGAAGTTCACAAAGGTTCTTTTTTAGTTCAGTTTTTCTTTGTGCACTTTGTGAAAAAACTTTGTGTGCTTTGTGGTTATTATTTATAGTTTATAAAATTCAACAGCATTGTTCCCAAATACTTTCTCCCTGTCATCTTCCGAAAAATTCTCCATGTATTTCTCTAATAAACTTTTCCATTGCACATAAATACCAGAGAGCAGCATTACGGGCCAGTCGCTACCAAACATCAGACGTTCTGATCCGAATGCTTCAAACACCACATCAAGGTAAGGATAGAAATCAGAAGCACTCCACTCTTTCCATGTTGTTTCGGTAAACAAACCGGATAATTTGCAGGATACATTTGAATGCTTTGCCATTTCTTTCATCAGCTGAGTCCACTCAGTTATATTCTTCGTTCTTATTTCCGGTTTTGCGCAATGATCAATCACAAACTTCTGTTCGGGAAATTTAGAAACAAATTCTAACGCCGCTTTTAATTGATGATGATAAATAAGGATATCGTAAGTGTAATGATATTTTGAAATTGCTTTTACGCCTCTCAAAAATTTTTCATTAGTTAAAAAATCATCTGGCTCACTTTGCACCACATGCCGCCAACCTTTGATGATCGGGTATTGGAAAAAATATTCTAACCGTTCTTCTATATTCGAATTTTGTAAATCAATCCAACCCACCACGCCTTTTATTTCCGGATGGGTTTTTGAAAGTTCAACCAAAAAATGTGTTTCATATTCACTCTGGCTTGCCTGCACTGCTACACAACCATCCACATCATTTCTTTTTAATGAAAGTGCAAGATGTTCTGGCAAATAATCCTGCTTTAAGATTTTCATGTTAGGTGTAATCCATGAATCTCTTTGCTTGTCATATTTCCAGAAATGAACGTGGGTGTCGATTGTCATTATTATTCAGTTTTTAAATATTTAACCGCAAAGATGCTAAGGGTTGCAAAGCCTGCCTGTCGGCAGACAGGTTCGCAAAGGATTACTTGATTCAATATTTCTTTCCGTCTTTGCGTTAATCTTTGTGTCTTTGCGGTAAAAAATTCTATTAGTCCGGTAGTTCAAATATTTTATCCATCAATATCCATTTCTCTCCTTCTTTTGCCCATGGTAGAGCCTGTTGAAATTTCCACATCAATTCTTCCCACTCAATAACCTTTGGATTGGTTTTATCCATCGCAGATTTCTTTTCAAAACTAAAATCATCATTAGCTTCTATAATCATAAACATCCTGTTGCCGGTACGGTAAATATCCAGTACTTGAATTCCTGAATCTTTAATGCTTTTGATAATTTCCTGCCATATGTTTTTATGATACATTTCATATTCAGCAATCAATGCAGGATCATCTTTTAAATCTAATGCAAGACAATATCTTTTCATTATTTAGTTTTCAATTTACAAACTATAACCTTTTTGTTCCAAGACTTAATCTGTAATGCATTTGCAAATCAGCACATTTGCAAATTTGCAAATTAACTCCACGCAACAGCAATTTGCTTACTACTACCCAATCCATCAATTCCCAATTCAATCACATCACCTTCTTTTATATAAACCGGATCGGGTTTTTGTCCGAGACCAACACCGGCAGGAGTGCCAGTAGAAATAATATCACCGGGTAACAATGTCATAAACTGGCTGAGGTAAGAAACCAGATGCGGAATATTAAACACAAGATTCTTTGTATTTCCATCCTGCATTATTTTGCCATTTACTGTTAACCACAGACGAAGATTGTTTACATCGGCTATTTCATCTTGTGTAGCTAAGAAAGGTCCAAGTGGCGCAAACGAATCACAGCTTTTACCTTTTACCCATTGTCCACTTCTTTCTAATTGAAATGCCCGTTCGCTATAATCGTTATGTAATAAATATCCTGCTACATAATTCAATGCATCTGTTTCATCCACATAAGAAGTTTTTTTGCTAATCACCACTGCAAGCTCCACTTCCCAATCTGTCTTCTTACTATTTTTTGGAATAATAAGATTATCGTTGGGCCCCACCATTGCTGAACTGGCTTTAAAAAAAACAACAGGCTCAGCAGGCAATTGCATATCACTTTCTTTTGCATGGTCTCTGTAATTTAAACCGATGCAAATAATTTTTGATGGCCTCGCAACAGGCGAACCAAGACGAATATCTTTTGAAAGGGGTTTTAAATCTGCTTTATTAATAATTTTATTCAGCAGTGTCAATCCATCGTTTTCAAAAAATTCTTCATCATAGTCATTAATATATTCTGAAACTTCAAACCAGTTATCATTTATAATGATGCCGGGTTTTTCATTGCCGGGTTCACCAAAGCGGATTAGTTTCATTGTTGATTTTATTTTAATTCAAGTTGAATAATTGTATCAATCTCATCCAATAGAATACCATCCAGATAAATAAAGGTTCCTTCCGGTTGCTGTTTGAATTTTACTTCACGCTGATTATTGAATAATGATGCTTTAGAAATTTTTTCTTTCAGTTCTGGAATAAACAGGAAAGCCGGATTTTCAGGTTTACTCAGTATATGAACAAAGGCTGTTTTGTTTTTTATGGTAAGCGTTCCCCA
>JANPEU010000336.1:0-4134 GCA_031423175.1 Bacteroidota bacterium | reverse complement strand
GCATTGGTAGTAGAAAATTATGATGCTGCAATACAATTTTATACTGAGAAATTAAATTTCGTTTTACTTGAAGATACAAAAATCAGTCCTGTAAAACGTTGGGTAATCGTTTCGCCTAACGGATCGGGTGAATGCAAATTGCTACTGGCACAAGCAGCAAACGAAGAACAAAAAACAAGAATCGGGAATCAAACCGGCGGCCGTGTTTTTCTTTTTTTATATACCGACGATTTTTGGAGAGACTACCATGATTATCAGTCAAAGGGTATTGTGTTTGTACGAGAACCTGTTGAAGAAAGTTATGGAACAGTTGCTGTTTTCAAAGATTTATATGGCAATCTTTGGGATTTGATAGAACCAAAATAATTAGTTAAGAAAACGGGTCATACAACCTATTGCATACAATTTGCGACTTCAGAGTATTCAAAATGAAAACAATACTATTTCTCTCTTTTTTGTGTTCAAGTACTTTAATAACTAAAGCTCAAAAAGTTGACAGCATCTATTTTCATCTGTACACCGACAGCTTGAAAAAAGGAGTTCACAATTATATAAACGTAGATGGTAAAATGAGCAATGAAAAATGGGCTCCCTTAACATCAAAAGATTTAATCTTTACATCAACAGTTGGAAAATTTGAAGGCAATGATTTATTTATTCCTCAACAATTCTCTGGCGAATATTTGGAAATAACTGCAACGCTGAAATCGAATTCGGCAATCACGAAGTCAATTAAGATTTGGATTAAAAAATTACCTGACCCTGACAAGCTTCCAACCGCAGAAGAAATAATGAATAGAAAACCCCAGCAGGATTCTACAAAGACAAAGTCCAGAACAAAATCGAAAAACTAGAGTAAAAAAAAGAGGCTGACTCAAAAGTGAAAAATTTAAACACAGAGTCACTGAGGATTTGAGTTACACAGAGAAAGGTGTTATAAAAATCAAGACTCTGTGGTTCTCTGTTTCTCCGAATCTCTGTGTTGAAAATACTTTTGAGACAGCCTCTAATTTTTTTTACATCTTCTTTGCATCTTCCAAAAACTTTGCAAGGCCAATATCAGTAAGCGGATGTTTTAATAAACCAAGAATTGAATCAAGCGGACAAGTACAAACATCTGCACCTGCTTCAGCACAACGAATAATATGATTCGGATTTCTTATGGATGCAGCCAGGATTTCTGTTTCAAAGCCCTGGATAGTATAAATATGAGAAATCTGTTCGATCAGCTCAACACCATCCCAGCCACTATCATCTATACGACCAATAAACGGAGAAACATATTTAGCACCAGCTTTAGCACAAAGTATTGCCTGACCTGCCGAAAATACCAATGTGCAATTTGTAGCAATTCCATTATCGGTAAACCATTTAATAGCTTTCACTCCTTCTTTAATCATTGGCACTTTTACAATAATATTTTTATGAATGGCTGCCAATTTTTTTCCTTCTGCTACCATACCATCAAAATCGGTAGATAAAACCTCCGCACTAATATCACCATCCACCATTTCGCAAATGGTTTTGTAATGATTCATAATTGCGGCTTCACCCTTAATACCTTCTTTAGCCATTAAGGATGGATTGGTGGTAACTCCATCGAGAATACCCAACTCGTTAGCTTCTTTTATCTGAGCAAGATTTGCTGTGTCGATGAAAAATTTCATAATTATTTAATATTTTATATTTAAGATTGAATATTTACCTGGTCGTTTTCTTTTGAGACGTTTTCCGGGATGATGCAAGTATTCTTGTAAGTTCATCTGCCTCCTTTAAAATTAATTCTAATTTTTTAAGGCTGAGCAATTTTAAATCAAGTATTACTTCAAGCCAAAACAAAGACTCATCTATTTCCTCAAATGCAATACTTAACTTGGAAGTAAAAGCTTTTATTGATTGTGCTTTACATGCTGCTCTATAATTTGCGGCGGCAGAAAAAGCAGACCTCATTAACTGATCTTCCAAAATTCTACTTATTTTTTTTGAAGGAAGTGAATCACAAAGTGGTACTACCCGATATGCAAAATTTTTCAAACGTTGTTGAAGTTCTGTTGCATTCATAAAAAAAATTAAGAAATGAAGAAAAAATATTAAATATCAAATCAACAATCTTAAATAAAAAACCGGCAGGCTACTTACATCGCACCGCTCAACCACCTATCCTTGCTGCCTTCCGGCTCTGGGGAGGTTCAGTAGGAGCTGGTCGTGCAAGACCTGCCGGCTGCAAATATAAGGGTATCGATATTTCAAATTGAATATTGAATATTTAAAATTGATAATCAAGCCCCGTTTTTGAGTGATAAATTCGATAGTGATCGATTTTGGAATCATTTTTTCAACCGTATTTCTATATGAATACAGAGAATGGTAACTTACCGTAATGAAACCTTTAGTAACGCTAAAACCATTTCTGCACAAGAGTGGTGAAAAGATTGGGATATATTTTGAAAATTATGAATCCATCAATACGATTATAAGAAAAAAAGGGGAAGCAAAATGGAGCAGGACAGGAAAGTGCTGGCACGTACCATTGAATGAAAAATCGTACAAACAAATTTGTGCGGCACTAAAAGATAAAGTAGAAATAAACAATTCCGTGTTGAAAGAATTTTTAGATAAACGCAAGCATGCAAAACCAATTTCTTTTAAAAAAGTTGAAGAAAAAATAATACAATCTGTAACTCCGGTAACTGTTATAAAGAAATTGCCCAATAAAATAAGTAAAGAAAATCAAGAAGCATTAAACAAGTTTATTCAACAACTGACTTTAAAAGCATATGGTGTTTCAACCATCCGAACTTACAGAAACGAATTTTTGCAACTGCTGCAAACCATAAAAAACAAACCGGTGTATGAACTTACGCCTGACGATTTGAGACGCTATATGGTTTATGCCATGAAAGAACTAGGAATAAATGAGAACACAGCACACAGCAGATTGAATGCGCTAAAATTTTATTTTGAACAAGTGCTTAAAAGAGAGAAGTTTTTTTGGGATATTCCCAGGCCAAAGAAACCTTTTCTATTACCAAAAGTATTAGGCGAAAATGAATTGGGAAGATTATTTAAAGCATTAGAAAATAAAAAACACAAAGCCATGTTATTTACCGCATATAGTGCCGGGCTGCGTGTAAGTGAAGTAGTAAATATGAAAATAAAACATATTGACAGCGACAGGATGCAGATATTAGTGGAGCAGGCAAAAGGCAAGAAAGACAGATATGTAACACTTAGTCCTGTTTTACTGGATATATTGAGAGATTATATTAAAACCTATAAGCGAAAACCAAAGCTTTATCTTTTTGAATCGGAGCAAACAGAAACAGCATACCCCACCCGTACGGTACAAAGAATATTTCAGTTAGCGAAAGCGAAAGCAGCAATCAACAAAGAAATTGGGATTCATTCTTTGCGCCACAGCTTTGCCACACATTTATTAGAAAAAGGAACTGACATACGATATATAAAAGACCTGCTGGGGCATTTTAATATTAAAACAACTGAAAGGTACCTTCATGTAAGTAAAAAAGCATTGGTGAATATTATAAGTCCATTGGATGATTTATTTAATAAAGGAATAATAGATTGGTAGTAATTTGTATTGCTGCTATAACAATTGGATTCGGCGAAGACTAAGGTTTTGAAAATCAATAGTTGTTTTTTTGGGAAAATGGGGTGGAGTGCCGTAAATTAGCTCGTTAGCGTCAATGCCCCAGCCCAACTGCCAGGAACTTTGATGGACTGACCGGAATGAGGCAGCATAATTAACACAGATGAACGACATAACATGACGACAACACAAATTCAATATGGCATATAAAATACCAAATATTAAAACTGCCGACAAAGACGAAATAGTAAAACATATTGAAGAGTATTTAAACTCTGGCAATAGTCTTGCATACATAAATGACTTGCTGCATGAAATTGCACCAGAAAGCCACAGGCATACGGCAGTAGCAAGGGACATTGCTTATAAAATGAAAGCTACTGGAAAGTATGAATTAAAAGAAGAACCAATTATAGGCGGTGGTGCAAGATATTTTGTATCTAAACTTCATATACCAGAAAAAACATGGGCTGAACTTCATCCTTTAAAAGACAAGATTAGGACGGCTTTAATAACAGGTGCTG
>JANPEU010000335.1:0-2773 GCA_031423175.1 Bacteroidota bacterium | reverse complement strand
ATGAGTTCATATTTTTCTTCAGCATTTCCGTTGCTTTTCAAATAGGCCTTTGCTCCTTCAATCGTCATTTTTCGGCGGCGTAATAAATCATAAATCAGTTTCAGGTTTTTTACATCTATCGGCCGGAAGAAACGATCGCCTTTCCGGTTCTTCATTGGGTTGAGAATATCAAACTCTGTTTCCCAGTAACGAATCAAGGATGTTTTTTCCAGAAACATTTCAGCCACATCGCCTATAGAGTAATATTGTTTTTGAAATAAAATTTCATCTGCTGGAATCTGAATATGATCCAGGTTTTCATTTTCGATTTTAAGTGATCTGCGTCCTCTTTTTCCAGGCGCCATCACTTTTATATTTGCATTTACAGCAGCAATTTGTTTCTCCAATATGGATATTTTCTTTTTTGAATCTTTTTCATCCAATTTTGAAACGGCAGATGCTGCCTCAGCAAAATCAAATAATATTTGTGTTTGAGCTTTACTCATGTTGCTGCGCCTGCCTGCTGGTTAGCAGGCAAAGATAGGGACGTGAATAGTTTCCTGAACAATAGTATCATGCAAACAATGAGCATTGTGGAAAAGTTGGATAGGTCGGCAGGCGTCAATAATCAATCTGTAATCTATCAATTACCTGCAAAGTCCAATGGAAAATTTGCAATTAAAAATTTGAAATTTGCAATTCACCACTCACCTCCTAATCTAAACTTTGATTACTCGCTGCTGCTTTCTTCACTAATCTGTCAAACTGTTCAGGATTCAAATCATTAAAGAAGAAATAAATTGGATCTATTTTTTCACCCCGGTAATGAACTTCATAATGACAATGCGGTCCCGTACTCTTTCCTGAACTGCCTACCCATCCAATCACTTCACCCCGTTTAATGGCCTGCCCTTTTCTTGCTTTTACCCGTACCATATGCCCGTATAAGGTTTCATATCCATAACCGTGGTGTATGATAACATGATTACCAAAACCATTACCAGCATTACCAGCCAAATCAACTACTCCATCAGCAGTTGCATAAATGGGTGTACCCCGGGGAGCAGTAAAATCTAATCCCGCATGCATCTTCGCAGTTTTATAAATCGGGTCTATACGAAAACCAAAACCCGATGCGATACGATCAAGGTCTTTGTTTGATACGGGTTGAATAGCCGGTGTATGTGAAAGAATATTTTCTTTTGTCTTCAGCAATTCATCCACTTCAGAGTATGAGATTTTTTGAGCATGAATGCGGTTGCTCAGATTGTTTAAAGAACTATGAATGGAACTCACCAGTACATTATCTTTTAAACTTTCTACAAAGGCAATCTCCGCTTTTAATTCTATTGCTTTTGCACGTACACTGTCGGGTATGGGGTTGGCTTCAAATATTGCACGATAAACGTCGTTATCTCTTTTCTCCAATTCATCCATTTGCTGTTGCAGCGATTTCAGTGAATCATTCATCTCACTATATTTATCCATCAGCACTTCATTTCTGCGTTGAAGTATTTTTTCTTTTGGCGAACCCACAAACCGGAATGCGAAATAAGAAATAATACCCGCTGTAACAATTGCTGCTGCAATAAAACCAAACACCCGTAGCAGTTTTACCCGAAGCGGAGTCTCAAGTTTTTCGTAGCGAAGCGTATGCGTATTGTAGTAATATTTAATTTTTTTCATCGGCTCAGAAATCAGTATTGATTACCTTTGCTCTCGCAAGCTGAGGGAAAACAAATATAGCCCCTTCATATGCAAAAATCAACCCGTATTTTAACTGAGTTATTGAATCGAAATACTATTTATGAACCAAGCTGAATTACTACTATCGTCATTTGTTGCGTCGCACTCTTGTACGTTCAGTAATTCTATTGAACAAATTAACGGAGGGTATCATTTATTTGCACATTTGCATATTAGCACATTTTCAAATTCACCACTCACAATATGACCAGCGCAGAAATCAGACAAGCATACTTAGATTTTTTTGCATCGAAGCAACATACCGTTGTTCCTTCCGCACCAATTGTAATTAAAAACGATCCTACGCTGATGTTCACCAATGCTGGTATGAATCAGTTCAAAGATTATTTTCTTGGAAATAAACCCGCAGCATGGAAACGTGTTGTTGATACTCAGAAATGTTTACGGGTAAGTGGCAAGCATAATGACCTGGAAGAAGTGGGAGTGGACACCTATCATCACACCATGTTCGAAATGCTGGGCAACTGGAGCTTTGGTGATTATTTTAAAAAAGAAGCAATAGCATGGAGTTGGGAGCTGCTTACCGAAGTTTATAAAATTCCGAAAGACAAACTCTACGTTTCCATTTTTGAAGGCGATGAAAAAGAAGGATTACCAAAAGATGAAGAGGCATACAATGAATGGAAAAAAGTTATTGCTGAAGACAGAATCCTATTAGGAAATAAAAAAGATAATTTTTGGGAAATGGGCGACACAGGTCCATGTGGTCCCTGTACAGAAATACATGTTGATTGCAGAAGCGATGAAGAAAGAAAACAAATAGATGGAAAAACTTTGGTGAACAATGATCATCCGCAAGTATTAGAAATCTGGAACAATGTATTTATCCAGTTCAATCGGTTAAAAAACGGGACATTGGAACAGCTGCCCGCAAAACATGTAGATACGGGTATGGGTTTGGAAAGATTAGTAAGAGTATTGCAAGGCAAAACTTCAAACTACGATACAGATATTTTTACGGGAACAATTGCAGCAACAGAAAAAATTGTAAAGAAGAAATACAGTTTTAGTGATACAAAACAGGATG
>JANPEU010000334.1:0-1756 GCA_031423175.1 Bacteroidota bacterium | reverse complement strand
TATAGCCGCCTTAAAAACTTATTTGACTCTTAGTAATCTTATCATCGAAGGCAAACCAACCAATGCGCCGATACCCAGCAGCAGCATCGTATTTTCTTTTGCAAAAAAACTATTTGAATAAAATATCCTGTCAATAACAATAAGGCTGATGGTAGAAATGGTAAAACCAATCGCATTATAAATTTTCAATGCGGTTCCTTTTAAATGTTTCGGTGCATAGTTAGCTACCAATGTTGAAAATTGTGGCGAATCGGGAATAACTGCCAAACCCCAAACAAAAAGAATGGCAAGAAAGAAGAATAAAGGTAACTGATATATAAACGGTGAAATAAAACAACAGATGCCTGAAATGAATAAAGCGGTTGTTGCCACTTTAGCACTTCCAATTTTCAATGAAATAAAACCACCGGTTATGCAGCTGATAGTTCCGCTGGCTATAATTAGAAAACTCAGTAATGGAATATTTAAAGAAATATTATTTTTCTCCGCATACAAACCAAGTATAATGGGAACAAAGCCCCAATATGTATAGAGTTCCCACATATGACCGAAATATCCGAATGCTGCCTGTCTCCATTTTTTTGAACGGAAGATTTCTGCAAATGCATTCCATTGAAATGCTTCAGCTTTTTTTCTGTATGGGCCATCGCCTACAAACAATAGCATCATAATGCCGCCAATGCCTGCAAATATTGAAGTGTAATACATTACCGGTTTCCATGCTAATTCAAAATCACGGTTTTTTAATAAATGTGGAAAAGCAGTACCCAAAACCAATGCGCCTAATAAAAATCCCAACGCTTTACCTAAACCTTTTTCATACCAGTCGGCGGCAATCTTCATTCCGACCGGGTAAATGCCGGCTATAAAAATTCCGGTGAGAAAACGTAATGCAAATAACGAAATAGCATCGGTTGCAAACCATGCTACCGATGCATTGGTTAATGCGCCGAGTAACGAACTGATGAAAAATAATTTTACCGGTGAATACCGGTCAGCTAATGAAAAAAAAGCAAACACTAAAGTACCCGCAATAAAACCCAGCATTACAGCCGATGTTACATGGCTCAAAGCATATTGGGATAAATTCAATGCCTCTTTTAACTCCGGTAAAACTGCATTGCCTGCAAACCATAAGGATGTGCCGGCAAACTGTGAAAGCACAATTACCGGGAGAATATTTTTCCTGTTTATTTTTTCATTCAAGAAATTATGAATTTATTTTTTCAGATTGGCAATTATCAAACCTGCCACAACTAAAATAAAACTTATCAGGTGAATGGAAGTAATTTTTTCATTGAGTAAAATAACGGCTTCGATACTGCTGAAAACAGGAATCAAATTTCCAAATAAAGCAGTTCTGCCTGTACCTAATAAGCCAATGGCTTTATTCCACATAAAAAAGCATATTACCGAAGTGCCAAGACCCAAATAAAAAATAGAACTCAGATTGGAAATAGTAATAGCTATGCTGCCTTTGGTATTTAATTCAATCAGATAAAATGGAATTAGAAAGATTGTTCCTAATAAAAAAACAACAAAAAGAAAATTGATTGAGTTCATACTAACGGGCTTCTTTTTTACGCAGGTATTATAAACAGCAAAAGAAAATGCTGCAGCAAGCATCCACCAATCGCCTTTTGAAAAACGGAATGATAGCAGGTTTTCGAATTTGCCTTTACTTAGTAAAAAGAGAATTCCGGTAATGCAGATCAGCATCCCGATAATCCGTAACCCATTTATTTTTTCTTTTAAA
>JANPEU010000333.1:0-5483 GCA_031423175.1 Bacteroidota bacterium | reverse complement strand
TGATTATTTAAATACCCGGAAAGATTATAATGGTAATGCGGGTTGCGTTGGTTTTTGCTGGGGCGGTGCCATGTCAAATAATCTTGCAATAAATATTCCTTCCTTAAAAGCTGCCGTTGCTTTTTATGGCAGACAACCAGCCGATGAAGAAGTAGCAAAAATAAAATGCGCTGTGCAGTTGCACTATGGAAGCCTCGATGAAAGAGTAAATGCAGGTAATGCTGCTTATGAAGCAGCATTAAAGAAAAATAATATTGTGTATGAACAGTACCTATATGAAGGCGTAAACCATGCATTTCATAATGATGCATCTGCGGCAAGGTATAATGAAGTTGCGGCAAAACTAGCCTGGCAGCGTACGATTGGATTTTTTGGAAAACATTTGAAATAATTTAGTAACCCGACTGAATTACTACTATGAAACTTTTGTTGCGACAGTTTATCCCGATACTTCGGGACTCCGTTCATATTCCTGTTCATTGTTCAGCAATGGTCCGGTCTTTCATTTTCTTTTCATTCTTTATTTTATTCAATACACTTGAGAGTTCTGCAGCTGAAAAAAATATAATTGTCAAAGTCAATCAATCCGGAATTATTTCCATTGGCCGTGATACCATCAGCTCCGATGATTTGGCAATGTATATCCGGGAGCGTTTATTTAAAAGCTATACCGGCACTGGTAAAATGTATGATGCAATCAAACTTAAAAAAGATGGGGAACCCGAAACTGTTGTGTTGGATATTGTAAAAAAAGAAATAGCCAATGGGCAAAAAAGAGCATTAAACGAACTCTGCCTTGAAAAATATAAAAAACTGTTTGAGAATATCAGCAGCCGGCAAAAAGCAAAGCTGAAAAAAAATTTTCCGGTGCTTTTTCAAACAGATTACAGCTAAACTTCTTTATTAATATACTGTGCTCTTTGCAACCGGTCATTGATTACTGCACCCAAATCTTTATCAGGCATTCTTTCTGCGATTATCATATCAGCACCTAATTCATCCGCAGCTCTCAATGTTTTAAAAAGATTACGGGCAGCCTCATTCAAATCTCCACTGGCAGACAATTGAAATTGCATTGAAGAAATAATTGCATTAAATTTTTTATTCAGTGTAATTACAACAAAATTTTTACCGGCATATTTTTTTATCAGGTCTTCTGCATTTCCAAAATAAAGAGGTGTGGCAGTTGCATAATGACTTTTTAACTGTCCGGGGGTATCAGGGGCGGTATGAGTTAAGTTTAATTCAACTTCATTGCCCAAAATAGTTTCAATCGCTTCTTTTGAAATACCACCCAACCGGTAGAGAATTGTTTTTCCATTCTCAAAACCAACAATAGTTGATTCCAAACCAATTTTACATTCCCCTCCATCCAGGATGTATGGAATTTTTCCATTCAGTCCTTCTAATACATGCTGTGCTGTAACCGGACTTACAAAACCCGAAGGGTTGGCACTTGGTGCTGCCAGTGGAAAATCAATTTGATTAAGCAATGCAAGCAGCATGGGATGATTCGGAATTCGAATCACTACTTTTTTGCTGCCTGAAGTAATTAAATCAGGAACTGATTTTTTTTTATTTAATAAAAAACTAATAGGCCCCGGTGAGAATTCGGAAGCAAGTTTAATACATGCTGCAGGAATTTCTTCTGCATACTCTTTTAATTTATCAAAGGATGCAACATGGAGTATAAGCGGATTAAACCTGGGACGATTTTTAGCATGATATATTTTCAACACTGCATCTTCATTCAGTGCATTGGCCGCAAGACCGTACACTGTTTCAGTTGGCACGGCAACCAGTTCACCTATCCGTAACAGTTCCGCAGCCCGGTTAATATCAGTACCAATTTTTGTTTGCATCATCCATGCAAAGAAACATATTTCGCAATTAACACGCAGCGACTCTTTATTTTTTGTTATTGCATGGTGAACAACAGATTACTAAACTCTACTATGGAATTTAACTGCTTTAAGAGCCCTTATTGATAAAATCAGAATTTAACCAGCTTGAATGATTTCACTTTCCCAATTCCGTATTCCACTTTTATTTCATAAACTCCGGGAATAAATTTTCCCATTGGCACGTATAATTGATTATTCCCTGAAATTAAATTTCCTTTTTGAATCAGCAACAGGGATCCTTTGGTATTATATACTTTTATTATAACATGTGCCGGAGATGTGATATTTATATTTAATAAAGCAATATCCCGAACAGGGTTTGGCCAAAGGCTGATTCCTTCTTTTGCATCGCAGGAACCACGGACTACATTCGTAAAATGCTTTTTGCCATCAAAACTATTTTCTGCAATTCTATAATATCCTGAATTCAGGTTCGGGATATTATCTGTAAATGAATACGTTTTTTCGCTTGTACTGTTTCCCGAAGCAAATACTGACCCGATAACAGACCAGTTTATTCCGTTTGAACTTCTTTCAATATCAAAACTGCTGCTATTAAATTCCTGTGCGGTTTTCCATACAATATAAATTTTCCCGTTTTCACACCGTGTATTTATAAAAGTAAATGATACCGGAAGAGGGTTAGATGGAGAAGAAAGTGTCCATCTTGAGAAATCGGGTATTCCTGTTTTCTCCACATAGTTAACTGCAATATCGCGGCCCGAAAAACTTTGATTAAACCAATGCGTATTATCAGCACTCTTCCAAAACACAAGCCCAGTTTCAATCAACCCATTTAATTCCGAATCAAAATAATTGAAACGTAAAGTAGCATTCAGTGTGCTATTGTTAGTTGGCGTAATATCATAATACCTGAAAATTGAATTTCCGTTTCCAACTCCATTGGCTTGTGATTTATGACCACGCCGGATAAGGGTACTGCCAAAGTTTTGTGCTGAACTGAATATTGCTCCCAGTTTGCCGGGGTTGGCAGAGCCTGGGGCATTCAGTGTCTGTGTTATTTCAACAAAGCCGCCGTTAGTTCCGGTGATGCGGCTGTTCACATTTTCACCATTCAGCAAAGCGTTGGATTGAAGAAGAATATTATTATTATTTAAATCAATTAATCCGGAAGTGAAATTGATAGAAGAACCGATACTGATATTCCGGTTGAGTGAAAGTTTTGCGCTTCCGGTTTTGGAAATATCAAGTACATCAAATAACGGCAAACTTATTCCCGAGATACTGTTATTCTGTGTTCCGGTAAATTTAAAAAAACCTTCGCCGGCTGCCTGATTGATAGTTCCATCATTATCCAGATTCATATCCTGCAAGTTTATTACAACGCCAACACTCGTTTTGATAACTGTACCTGAAGTAATTTTCAAATTATTTTGTGCCGACATGAACGATGGAAGAAGTAAAAAGGCATGAAATAAATACTTTTTCATAAAAAGAAATTAATGAAGGAAATATGTTTACGCATTATTTATTGAATAAGAAATCCTTTTAAACCATTTTGACCTAAACTTAGATAACCCGGAGGGACTCCACCACTGATACATGAACCAATTAACCCGGTAAATTTTGCACCACTAGCAGCACTGACGCTGAAACCTGGATTTAAAGTAATATAACTACCTGCACGGTATTGAACCCTGGCTCCTGAACCAACTATATCGGCAGTGGATATAATAGAACTGCTTGCCTGGTAAAAATAAGGAGTACTGCGATCGTGACTTGATGTAGTAAAAGTATAAGTAGAGTTGCATGCGGTAGTGAAAAGTGGAGTTTGCCATACTCCTCTGCCGTATGTTCCGGCTCTTAATAGTCCACTGCTTGCCTGAATTTCAAGATCCGTAACCACAACAACAGGCAAACCATTGTTGTATGGTGTCCAGTCGCCTAAATTATTATCACGATAAAAAACTCCAATATCTGTACCTATGTAAAGTGCATCATCGGGTACACCGTTATTGTCTTTGTATATAATACAGTTAATAGGAACATTGGGCAATGACCCCGAAACATTTATCCAGTTAGCTCCTCCATCCGATGATTTCAGAACTTTATACCCCGATTCAAAACCGCCAAATGTTGCCCATATTTCGTCTGGGTTATCCGGATTTAAAGCCATATCTGAAATAAATTTTTCCTGAGTTGCATATATTTCATTCCAGGTGCTGCCGCCATTTGATGTTCTCCAAATTCTGGTGCCTTCAATGTCAGCATTAAAAAGGGACGTACTGCTAGCTGCATAAAGCAGGTTTGCATCTGAAGACGCAATCTTCAATATATTATTTGCCGATGCAGTATTGTTCAGTTTATTAATAATAACAATTCCACCGGCTTCAAAAACCCTGACAATCGGGTGGGTGCCAATAAATATTATATTATTATTTGTGGGGTGTAAAGCAAGAGGAGTTACCCAGCGGGTTCCAAGATTTTCTGCATCTGGATCTAAAATCTGTATAAATGAAGAGGCATTATTTATTGATTTAAAAATTTTACTGTCTTGAACTGAAGCATAGATATAATTTGAATTGGAAGGAGCAATGATATTGTCCATACCATCAGCTCCTAAAATGCCATCAAAACCGGAAGAAGCAATTTTTCTCATGTGCGAACCATTATCCTGTGATCCACCTGTAACCTGAATCGCATTGGTTTGGGCAGTACTGATGCGGTAATACTGAGTAATGGGTAAGCCATTGTTGAAGTTGTTCCATACATTGGTACCATAGAAATATTGGTAAATCCCACCATCAGAACAATGATATAAAAATGATGGCAACAAAGGATGAAATTTTATATCATGAATATCTGCATGATAATTATTTGTAGGGTTCATTCTTGAAATAGTTGCTCCCCCATCAAATGATTGCCACATGTAAATACCACCGGTGATGATATGATTTTTATCAAGCGGATCCACTGCAATAGATAAATCATAATTGGACTGATCCGACGCATCAGCACCTAAAGCATTTCTGCCAAGGATATTTATTGAATCCCTGATTTTAGTGAAACTATTACCTCCGTCAACCGAACGGAATAGCCCCCTGAATCTATAATATTGAAAAAGAAAAGCTGGCCCCGACAATGCATAAACATATTCCGGATCATCAGGTGTTACAGCCAGTTCACAACGTCCGGCATCCTGGGATATAAGAGTTGGTATTTTGTAAACACTACTCCAAGTGGCTCCTGAGTTTACAGAACGGTAAATGCTGTCTATTCCTGACGCATACATTATAGTTGAACTGCCAGGTTTGAATTCTATATCATATATAACGGTTAAAAAAGAAGTTGGTGAGGTTACAAGAGTCCACGTTGTTCCACTATTAATAGTTCTGAAGATTCCATCAGATGTAGCTACAAATAATATCGCAGGGTTGGTGGGATGGATCTTGATATTATATCCCCTCGGACCAGTAATTTCATCAAAAATTAACCCTGTCGGGTTCCAGGTATTGCCACCATCAGAAGATTTTAAAACGCCAAAAGATCTTCGTGAATAATCAACATTCGTGACGTTGCCAATAAAAGCATCGGCATCACCGGTGAGCAGGTATAAAA
>JANPEU010000332.1:0-13968 GCA_031423175.1 Bacteroidota bacterium | reverse complement strand
ATGCAATACTCTAATATTTCCTCTCCCATTTGTTCTATTGTTTTATCACCTTCTACTATAGGGCCACAGTCAATATCAATGATGTCATTCATTCTTTTTGTCAATGAAGAATTGGTTGAAATTTTTATTGTTGGACAAACAGGATTGCCGGTTGGAGTACCTAATCCGGTTGTAAATAAAATAAGTGTTGCGCCACTTGCTGCTTTACCTGTTGTTGCTTCCACATCATTGCCGGGTGTGCAAACTAAATTCAAGCCCGGCTTAATAGCAGGCTCTGTATAATCTAACACATCTTCCACAGGAGATGTGCCACCTTTTTTTGCAGCACCCGTACTTTTAATTGCATCGGTTATTAACCCGTCCTTAATATTTCCGGGAGATGGATTCATATGAAAACCAGAACCTACTTTATGAGCGGCATCATTGTATGCTGTCATTAAATGAATAAACTTTTTTGCAGCTGCTTCATCTTTTGTTCTGTCAATTAAATTTTGTTCTGCGCCACAGAGTTCAGGAAATTCTGCCAATAAAATTTTCCCCCCTAAAGCAACTACTAAATCGGATGTATAACCTACTGCAGGATTTGCCGAGATGCCACTAAAGCCATCGCTGCCACCGCATTTTACTCCAATACATAATTTATCCAGCGATGCAGGTTTGCGTTCCTGTTTATTAATTTCAATTAACCCTTCAAATGTTTTCCGTATAGCTTCAGCAATTAATTGCTCTTCGCTTTGTGATTGTTGCTGTTCAAAAATGTAAAGTGGTTTTTCAAATTCGGGGTTGCGTTGTTTTAAGTCATTTAATAAATCATTGACTTGCAAATTCTGACAACCCAGACTTAAAACAGTAACACCAGCAACATTTGGATGGTCAGCATAAGAAGCTAAAAGTTTACCGAGCATTCCTGCATCCTGTCTTGTACCACCACAACCTCCCTGGTGATTTAAAAATTTTATTCCGTCTACATTTTTAAATAACCTCACCCCGACCCTCTCCAAAGGAGAGGGGGAAGAAAAAATATCAATGGATGAAATATCTTTTCCTACTTGATGAGCTTGAATTAACTGATGTGTATAGCTTTTATATTTATCAGTTACCGCATAACCCAGTTCATTATGCAATGCTTCCCGGATAACATCGAGATTCCTGTTTTCACAAAAAACAGTTGGCATAAAAAGCCAATAGTTTGCAGTACCGACTTTGCCATCTTTACGATGATAGCCGTTAAATGTTCTGTTTTTAAATTTTGAAACATCTGGCGCCTGCCATTGATAATTATAGGGCTTGTAAGTAAATGGGTCAACTGCATGTTTGGTATTAGTTGTAGTCATCAATCCGCCGCGGGGAATAAAATTTTGTGCTTTGCCAACCAATACACCATACATGATAATTTCGTCACCCGCATTAAAATCTTTTATAAAAAATTTATGCTTGGCATTAATATCATCTTGTAGTGTATAGTCTTCACTTTCAAAAGAAATCACTTCTCCTTTTTTCAGGTTTGTTAACGCTACGATTACATTATCTTTTGAATGTACTTTTAAAACTTTTTGTTTCATTCCTGTTGAAATTAATATTGTTCTGTATTTTGAGAAAATTTTTTCCAATAGGAGTTCAATTAAAATTATAAATCTATCACCCGTTTCTCCTTATTACTTAAAATAGCGGCTTCTATTATTTTTATCACATGCATTCCTTCTTCTCCCGTTACCGGCACATCAACATTTTCTGTAATCGATTGATAGATGCCATTATAATAATCGCCGTAGTTTCCCTGAAGGGATGGAATGTATTCTCTTATTATCTTCCCATCTATTTCTGTATGTAATAAACCTTTTTGCGATTCGGGTTCAATACCCCATTTATCACCACCGGGTTTTTTACCGGCCAACAGATCTGTTTCCTGCACATCGGTTTTATGTTTTATAAATGAACCTTTTTTACCATGAATCTGGTAACCCGGCATAGGCTCACGTACATAATAACTGGATTTAAGGGAGACCCGGTGTGATGGATAAAATAATTTTAGATCAAAATAATCATCCACCCTTGCATTGGGTCGATTAATTGTTATGTCAGCAAATATGGCTAATGGCATTCCAAAAAGTTGCAAAGCCTGGTCTATTAAATGTGATCCCAGATCATATAAACATCCAACAGCCGGCGTGGGAGTTTCTTTATGTGCTTTATAACTTAGTTCAGGGACATAACGATCATAACGAATTTCAAAGTCAACAATTTCTCCCAATAAATTTTCTTCCAATACTTTTTTTACTGTTTTAAAATCGCTGTCGAAGCGGCGATTGTGATAAACAGAGAGTTTTAAATTTTTCCTTTTAGCCAATCGTATTAATTCTTCTGCCTGTTCAACAGTTGCTGTAAAAGGTTTTTCAACGATAACATGCTTTCCTGTAAGCAATGCCTGTTTTGTAAAATCAAAATGTGTAACACTTGGAGTATTTACAACAACCAATTCAATTTTATCATCTGCTAATAAATCTTCAAGTGTTCTGAAAGTTTTTACACCCGGATATTTTTCCTGTGCCAGATTTTTTGTTCTCTCCCATACTCCGTAGAAATTAAAGCCGGGATGGATATTAATAAACGGGGCATGAAATACCCAACCACTCATTCCAAAAGAACATAATGCCGTATTGATTATTTTCATTAAAAATTATTTTAACGAATTTAACCAATTAGATAATCGCTCCATCCAGTTATCGGTTGTTGTTTTATTATTCATTCCAAAACCATGACCACCGCTTGGATAAATATGTAACTCCGCAGGTACTTTATTTTTTATGCATGCCTGATAAAAACGAATACTATTTTCTACAGGTACGGCAGCATCATCTCCTGCGTGAATTAAAAATGAAGGAGGTATATTTTTTGTTACCTGCAATTCATTGGAGAAGAATTCAGATTTTTCTTTTGTTGGATTGGCTCCAATCAAATTATTTCTTGAGCCTTTATGTGTAATTGTGCTGTCGAAACTGATTACGGGGTAAATAAGAACTGCAAAATCTGGCCGAACTGAAGTGGTATCATTATTATTGGCATCAGCTTTAAAATTAAAATGTGTAGCTGCTGTTGCTGCAACATGTCCTCCTGCAGAAAAACCCATGATGCCGATTTTATTTTTATCCAGTCCCCATTCTTTTGCATTCGTTCTTACAAGCCTGACAGCCTGTTGTGCATCTTGTAATGGCGCAAGGCTTTTATCAATCATCGTTGTATCATCCGGTAAACGGTATTTTAAAACAAAAGCCGTAACCCCCCATTTATTCAACTGTTCGGCTACTCTTATTCCTTCATGATCAAACGCCAGAATTGTATATCCTCCCCCGGGACAAATGATAACTGATTTACCATTCGGTTTTTCAGGTCTAAAAATGGTGATAGTTGGTCTGCTCACTTTTGCAATCCTTGTAATGTTATCGCTTACTTTTGCATTTTCTTTATTGGGAGCCCCTATGGAATTAGGTATTCCATTATTATATAAAGGGATTTCAGTACCCGATTGTGCAATTACTTTTATGGAAAATAGCAACAGAATAGGGAAAAAATATTTTTTCATTGTTTGATTATTCTTTGGGTTCCACTCAACTAAAACCTTATGTAAATAAGTATCACCTGCTGGTACACAATCACTAAAGGTATATCTAAACTTTTTTTCTTTTGTGGAGAGTTTGTATGAAATAGGAGAACTTTTGTTTGTTTTGAATTTGCTATTATGGGAATCCTCTTTCAAAAAATTCTCCTACATTTGACCTTCGTTCAAATTAATGAATATGAAAATCTGCTAATGCAGCCTGCCTGATGTCAGGTTTGCCCACATAAGAGTCAACAATTTCAGCAACTGAGTTTTAGTTGCAAGTAATCTATTTATTTTTCAGTTTTAATTCTTTTCAAAAGAACAATCATGTCAAATCAAACTCTATATAGCAGTAAACTGTCTTACTTATTTTCGTTAATAAAACAATCGCTTCGGGGTGGCGAATATGATTATACAAAAGGCAGTATTCGTGCTGCAATTGTTTTACTTGCCATACCCATGATTCTTGAATTAAGTCTTGAATCTGTTTTTGCCGTGGTAGATATGTATTTTGTAAGTCATTTACCCAATGCCAAACAGGCTATAGCAACAGTCGGGCTTACTGAATCTGTAATTTCAATTGTATATACACTTGCTATCGGATTAAGTATTGCAGCTACCGCAGTGGTAGCAAGAAGAATTGGTGAAAAAAATCCGGATGCTGCTGCACATGCCGGGGCACAATCAATTTTGATTTCATTAATTGTAACAGTTGTAATCAGTATTGCAGGGGTTGTGTTTGCTCCCGATATTTTAAGACTAATGGGAGCGGCACCTGAAGTAATAAAAGACGGAACAATATTTACCCGAATTATGCTCGGAGGTAGCGTAGCTATCATTTTATTATTTCTTATTAATGGAATATTCCGTGGTGCAGGCGATGCTGCCATGGCTATGCGCAGTTTATGGATAGCAAGTATCATTAATATAATTCTCTGCCCTACACTAATAAACGGGTATGGTCCTTTTCCTGAGTTAGGATTAAAAGGTGCAGCTATTGCAACTACAATTGGCCGAAGCATTGGTGTATTGTATCAGTGTTATTATTTATTTTTTGGTAAAAGATCAATTCATATTAAGCGGTCACATTTTAAATGGGATTTACCAATTATAAAAACATTGTATGAAGTAGCGTGGCCCGCAACATTCCAATTTTTTATACAAAGTGGAAGCTGGATAATATTAACCTGGTTAGTTTCTACAACTGGCGGTACCGATGCAAGTGCAGGCTATCAGATAGCCATCAGAAATGTAGTGTTCTTTATTTTACCGGCCTGGGGCTTAAGCAACGCAGCAGCTACATTGGTCGGACAGAATCTCGGAGCCTTACAACCCGACCGAGCTGCAAAAAGCGTAATGCTTACTGCGAAGTACAATGCAATATTTATGGCAATCGTAATGTTTCTTTTTTTATTTTTCTCTTATCCTATCATCAGCATATTTACAAAAGAAGCAGCCGTGCATGCATACGGAGTAACGGCATTGCAAATAATGGGAGCAGGCTATATTTTTTATGGTATTGGAATGGTAATGATACAGGCATTAAACGGGGCAGGCGATACCAAAACGCCGACATGGATTAATATTTTTGGCTTCTGGCTTTTTCAGATACCACTTGCCTATATACTTGCTATTAATTTTAAGATGGGGCCAGTTGGTGCATTCATTGCAATACCCGTTGCTGAATCTGTATTAGCAATGGTAGCGTGGTATTATTTTAAAAAGGGGAAATGGAAGGAAGTGAAGATTTGAGTTCATAGTCGGCAATCAGCAGTTCGCTCATGCAGGTATAAAAGTTTTTTTATTCTGCAAACTGCTGAATGTTTGCTACTGTTTTCCGATTGATCTTACACCAACTCAATCCCGAAAAAATCGGGGTATTATTTATACAAGCTCAATATCAAAACTCACCAGGTCTTTAAACAGTCTTATCCTGCCATCAATATCTTCCTTTGTAATTTCTTTTAACCGGGTAGGTCCAAATTTTTCAACACAAAAACTTGCCATTGCAGAACCAACGATTATTGCCGTCTTCATATTTTCAAAACCAATGTCTTTTGTTTTTGCCAAATAACCGATAAAACCTCCGGCAAAAGTATCGCCGGCACCTGTTGGGTCAAATACATCTTCAAGTGGCAGAGCTGGTGCAAAAAACACATCATCGCCATGAAATAATAAAGCGCCGTGTTCTCCTTTTTTAATAATTAAATATTTCGGGCCCATCTTCATGATTTCTTTTGCAGCCTTTACCAATGAAAATTGACTGGTTAGTTGTCTTGCTTCTGCATCGTTCACCATCAGCATATCCACATATTTCAATACAATCTTTAATTCTCCCATTGCAGATTCCATCCAGTAATTCATCGTGTCCATTACAATCAACTTGGGCCGTTGTTTCATTTCCTGTATCACATTCAGTTGAAGTTTTGGCATCAGGTTTCCCAACATCAGAAATTCAGCACCCTGGTAACTATCCGGAATATGCGGATCAAAATCTGCCAGTACATTTAAATCAGTTATTAATGTATCGCGGCTGTTCATGTCTTCGTGATAGCGACCGCTCCAGAAAAAGGACTTTTTATTTTTTACAACTTCTACACCATCCAGCATTACACCACGGCTTCTCAATTCATTCATTTCTTCTTCCGGAAAATCACCTCCCACAATTGAAATTTGCTGAACAGGTTTTATAAAATTACTGGCAGCATATGCAGCATAAGTAGCTGAGCCACCTATAATCTGGTTTATTTTTCCAAAAGGTGTTTCAATGGCGTCGAAAGCCATGGTACCAACTACAATTAAAGACATAATTATTTCGTGGGGTTTTTATTAATTTAAATGTTGTTGTCAAAAAATCTTTAGCGGCGCAAACCTACACGAAAAATGAATACCTTCATTTAAATTGAGTCGAATAAACATTTTTGTTTATGTACTAATTATCTTTGCTATATGTCAATTATTAAACGTAAAAAAGCTTCACGCAAAAATTTAATTTTGCAAAAAGCCGCAGCAATGTTCCGCGAAAAAGGATATGCTGCCACCAGTATGAGGGATCTTGCTGATACGGTTGGTATAGAAGCAGCAAGTTTATACAATCATATCAAGAGCAAATCGGAAATGTTGCAGGAAATTATTTTTCGAATTGCAACCGACGCTTATGTACACCTCGAAGATATGGAGGATGAAGGGCTCACCAGTTTGCAACGCATAGAATCCATTTTGCGGTTTCATATTAAAATGAATATTGACCGGTTCGAAGAGTATCATGTAATGGTAACAGAATGGATACACCTTGAAGATCCTTATCTCACAAATTTTACAACTCAACGCCGCAACTATGTACAGAAATTAGAATCAATTATACAATCAGGAATAGATAATAATGAAATAAAACCGATACTGCCGTATGTTGCCGTATTAAATATTCTATCTGCTATACGGGGGATTGAATTCTGGCACCGCAGCCGTAAAACGTATACAGCAGAAGAAATAGAAGAGAATATGGTTACACATTTATTGACCGGGATGAAGAAGTAAGGTTATCCGTTGGTACGCTGCAAACGGACTGGCGGGTAAAAATTATTAGCCAATTTATTTTGAAGAAAATTAAATTTTTGAACTTAGTTTTTGTTCCCTGATTGATCGTCCCTTCCGCCGTTGGCGGACACTTGAATTTCAGCAGTTCTATTGAACACTAAACATCCAAACAGTTTGAAATTACTTTATGTCAATCCACTTTCACAAACTCACAATTAAAGAAATAAAAAAAGAAACGCAGGATTGTGTTTCCATTTTATTTGACATACCCGAACAACTCAAAAAGCAATTTCAATTTAATCAAGGTCAAAGCCTCACGATGCGGGCAAAAGTGAATGGAGAAGAACTAAGAAGAACCTACTCACTTTGCAGTTCTCCGTTGGATAAAGAATGGAAAGTGGCAATAAAAAAAGTAGAGGGTGGGCTATTCTCTGTTTATGCAAATGAACAGTTGAAAAAAGGAGATGTGCTGGAAGTAATGGAACCGGTTGGAAAATTTTATACTCAACTCAACCTGTCTCATAAAAAAAAATATCTCGCATTTGCAGCGGGCAGTGGTATTACACCGGTACTTTCCATTATTAAAACAACATTGGAAACAGAGCCTCAAAGCGGTTTTACATTAGTATATGGTAACCGAAGCCGTTCCTCCATAATGTTCTTTGAAGAATTGGAAGGGTTGAAAAATAAATTCATCAACCGGTTTAATTTTATAAATATACTGAGCAGGGAAAGAACAGAAGCCACATTAAATTTTGGAAAAATTAATAGCGAAAAATTAACCGAACTTAATAAACTGATTGACTTTGCAACAATTGATGAAACGTTTATATGCGGACCCGAAGAAATGATTTTTTGTGTAAAAGAATTTATAGAAGCAAAAGGAGTAAACGAAACGAAAATACATTTTGAATTATTCACCAGTTCTACTCCCAAGAAAGCAAGAGACAAAAAGCAAGAAATAAAAAATGAAACAGAAGCTCAATGTTTGATAACCGTAAAAGTGGATGGAAGAAGTTTTGAATTTAATCTTTCGCTTAACAGTGACACAAGCCTACTTGATGCAGCATTGAAACAAGGTGCCGATCTTCCTTATGCATGCAAAGGTGGCATGTGCTGCACCTGCAAAGCAAGATTGTTAGAAGGTGAAGTAGAAATGGATGTGCATTGGGGTTTGGAACATGAAGAAATTGAAAAGGGATTCATTCTCACCTGCCAATCGCATCCTAAAACAGAGAAAGTAATTGTGGATTTTGACATTAAATAATAACTTGCCATTATGTTTAAGACAATACCAGGAGAAAAATGGAAAACTATTTCATCGTACCGAAATGCTTACGGAAACAGGTATGCAATTTCCAATCATGGCAGATTGGTTTGTTATACAAAGAAAATAAGTGATGGTACACAGTTGAAATGTTCTTTACAAGAAGGCTATCCGATATGGCGGTATAGAAAAAAGAAAAGAAATGGCAGTTACCGTTATGAAGCTGTTTTATTACATCGTTTGGTAGCCGGTTATTTTTTGCCTAAACCACAAAAAGGAGAAAATACAATACTTCATCACAATCATAAAAAAACAGATAATCATTTTTCCAATCTTGCCTGGTGTACTTTTCAAGAGTCGGCAGTACATGCACAAGGCAGCCCCCGTGTAAAAGCAGCAAGGAAGTTAATGCAGGAGAAAGGAATTTATACTAATGCAAAACTTACTGTAGAAAAAGTAAGTAGAATAAAAAAATTACTTAGGACTGGAGAATCATTAAAGGACATTGCTAAAAAATATAAAGTAAGTGATATGCAGATTCACCGGATAAAGACAGGCGAAAACTGGAAGCATGTGAAATAACTCCTATCTCAGTAATAAAGTATCTCAACACCCGTTAGTTTTTATTAAATTTGCTTTCTAAATTGTAAGCTGATGTCTTCCCATTATTTTGAAAAAATATTCCAGCAAAAAATTGATAACGATGTTAAGATTGAACCCAAGGATTGGATGCCCGATGCCTATCGAAAAACGAATATCCGGCAGATAAGCCAACATGCCCATAGCGAGATAGTAGGTATGCTGCCCGAAGGAAACTGGATTTCAAGAGCCCCTTCTTTAAAAAGAAAAGCAATTCTTATTGCAAAAGTTCAGGACGAAGCAGGGCATGGTTTGTATTTATATTCCGCAGCAGAAACGCTTGGAATGAGCCGCGAAGAAATGATAAATGATTTGCATAGTGGCAAAGCAAAATATTCTTCCATTTTTAATTACCCAACTATTACATGGGCGGATATGGGAGCAATTGGCTGGTTGGTGGATGGTGCAGCAATTATGAACCAGGTGATGCTTACCCGAACTTCGTATGGCCCGTATGCAAGGGCGATGGTCAGAATTTGCAAAGAAGAAAGTTTTCATCAGCGGCAGGGTTTTGAAATTTTATTAGTGCTGAGTAAAGGAAGTGCTGAACAAAAAGAAATGTGTCAGGATGCTATTAATCGTTGGTGGTGGCCATCGCTGATGATGTTTGGCCCAAAAGATTCTGAAAGCACCAATAGCGATCAAAGTATGAAATGGAAAATAAAAAGAAAAACCAATGATGAACTACGGCAGAACTTTATTGATATGATTGCAGAGCAAGTAAAAATTCTAGGTATGAAATTGCCGGATGATAAACTGAAATGGAATAACAAAACGAATCAGTATGATTGGGGTGAAATAAATTGGGATGAATTCTGGAATGTGGTAAAAGGCAATGGCCCCTGCAATAAACAAAGATTACAGGCAAGAAAAGATGCCTGGGAAAATGGAGAGTGGGTGAGAGAAGCGGCAGCGGCTTATTCAGGGAAAAAGAAATTAAAACAACGGGCTGCTTGATTTAATGCAGTTTATGGTATCAAAGAAACTGATATCAATTATTTTTTATGCAATTATCAGTGATCCAAAATAAAATTTATGAAATCAGAGGCCTGAAGGTGATGCTGGATTTTGATTTAGCTGAAATGTATGAAGTTGAAACAAAAGTTTTAAAGCAAGCTATAAACCGAAATCTGAAACGATTTCCACCTGATTTTATGTTTACCCTTACCCAGAAAGAGTTTCAGGGTTTGAGGTCACATATTGTGACCTCAAAAAGAGGGGGCACAAGATATATGCCTTATGCATTTACTGAACAAGGCGTTGCCATGCTCTCCAGCATATTAAACAGTGAAAGGGCCATACAAGTAAATATTGTTATCATCCGCACATTTGTATTAATAAGACAAACTGCACTCGCTAACAAAGAGCTCTACAAGAAAATAATTAAGCTGGAGAAAAAGTATAATAAGAATTTTCAGGAAGTATTCAGGGCTCTCGAATATTTGATTGCTGAAAAAAAGAAAGGAGAAGATATTAATAAACGTGAACGTATAGGTTATAAAATCAATAAACAATGAACTATATCAGAAAATTTTATTATGGCGATATTCCTGAAGATAAAGCAGGAGGTAACATCGTTTCAAGCAATTCAAAAAGCGATTGGCCTCTTTGGGAAGTATTTATCAGAAGTAAACAAGGCCTCGATCATAAACATGTAGGAAGTTTACATGCAGCCGATGCACAAATGGCAATTGAAAATGCAAGAGATGTATATACCCGAAGAATGGAAGGTGTAAGTATCTGGGTAGTGGAATCAAAATATATTCATGCTACCAATCCGGACGAAGCAGAAAGTTTGTATGAGCCGGCACAAGATAAAATTTACCGGCACCCAACATTTTATCAATTACCCGATGAAGTAAATCACATGTAATGAATAACCTGATCAATTATACACTTCATCTTGCCGATAATGTTTTAATACTCGGTCAGCGAAATGCAGAATGGTGCGGGCATGGCCCTGTGTTGGAACAGGATATTGCGATAACCAATATTTCTCTTGACTTAATTGGACAAGCAAGAAATTTTTATCAGCATGCCGCCCAATTAATAAATGAATCTCAAAAAGCGGAGGGTTACTTTCACTCTCCTTTGGAGCAACCGATACGCCGACAGGCGGAGAAGGTTGCGAACGTAGTTCTGTTGGAGGGTGAGGTTTCAGAAGACTCCCTTGCTTATCTAAGAAAAGAAAGAGAATATAAAAACTGTTTATTGGTTGAACAACCCAATGGTGATTGGGCACAAACAATTCTCCGGCAATATTTATTCAGCCAGTATCAGTATTTATTATTTGAGCAATTACAAAATAATAAAGACGAACAAATAGCTGCTATTGCAACTAAATCTTTAAAAGAAATCACTTACCATCTCCGCTGGAGTAGTGAATGGGTGATCCGATTGGGTGATGGAACAGAAGAAAGTCATAACAGGATACTGAAAGCAATTGATGAACTGTGGAGATATACAGGAGAAATGTTTATCCCTGTTAATTATGAAAATGAATCAGGAATTGATTTTAATAAAATGAAAGAAAGATGGACTGAAAAAGTAAACGCCATTTTGGAAGAAGCTTCTTTGATCCCTCCGCCAGTTGGCGGAGAAGGGGGGGCTTTTATGCAAACAGGTGGCAAAGAAGGAATACATACTGAACATTTAGGTTTTATTCTAACAGAATTACAATATATGCAAAGAACTTATCCTGGTTGTGAGTGGTAGGTGCCTAAATCTGCCTGAGGGTAGACAGGTCCACCGAAGGGGGAAAAAGAACATGACAAAACATGCTATAAATAAAGAAGCAATTTTTGCTTATCTGGAGGAAATAAAAGACCCGGAAGTCCCGGTTTTATCAATTATTGACTTAGGGATAGTAAGGGATATTAAAATGAATGACGATGAGATCGAAATCATCGTCACTTCCACTTATACAGGTTGCCCTGCAATGGATATGATAACTGCAAATATTCGTATCGAGCTTGCAACACTTGGGTTTAAAAAAATAAAAATCACTACTGCCCTTTCACCTGCATGGACCACTGACTGGATGAGTGAAGAAGGAAAAAGGAAACTGCAGTTGTATGGTATTGCACCACCTGACAAAAGATTTTCTATTCCTGAAGATGGCGTGGAATGCCCACAATGTCATTCAAGCAATACAAGATTAGTTAGTGAATTTGGAAGCACAGCCTGCAAGGCATTATATCAATGTAATGATTGCAAAGAGCCTTTTGATTATTTTAAATGTCATTAATCAGTTTGTCTCGATGAAATGGAACCATATTCTTATTATCTTAACATTTTTTGCATCTTGCAAACATGAAAGTCGTAAGCTCAATTTAGCGAAAGATTTCTATTCAAAACTTCAAAAAGAAAACATACAGAACTTGCTTAATATAGAATTTGGAACAAGAGGAGATATCGAAATATGGACATATTACTTAAATGCAGACTATGATTCAACTTATATGTGGACTTATAATTTCAAAATTGACAGCTTTGATTTAATTCCTCACCCCAATTATTTACAATTTAAGAGAGAAATTAATGACCCGCGGGAATTCGTAAAAAATTTAGAAAACAAAAAAAATAAATTAGGCATTAAAGCAATTTTCAATTCGCCTTGGCCAGGGCACTTCGTAAAATTTTTATTCACAAAATCAGAAGCTTTAATATATCAACCAAATGGTTTCGAAATAAATTCTGATTCTAAACAACGTTGGTTTGACGAATTAAACACTGGAATTAGAATTAATCAAAATTGGGTCTATTTAGATTTGTACAAAAAAAAATAATTATTTAAAAGAATCAGCATCCCGGTATGCTTTAATCAATTCCAGTTCGCCATCTTTCCCCGGTTTAACATTGCCATGTTCCATTCCTAAAATTCCTTTATAGCCTTTATTGTAAATATGTTTAAAAATATTTTTGTAATTCATTTCGCCGGTACCCGGTTCATTTCTACCGGGATTATCCCCTATCTGAAAATAACCGGTTTCATCCCAAACTTTGTTGATGTTGTTTATGATATTCCCTTCATTACGTTGCATATGGTACATATCAAATAAAAATTTGCAGGCAGAGCTGTTTACTGCTTTACAAATCATAAATGCCTGGTCAGTGTGACGGAGAAAAAGATCCGGGTTATCACTCAATGATTCAAGCACCATTACCAGTCCATGAGGCTCCAGTATTTCTGCACCTTTCCGCAAAGCCATAATTACATTTGCAGTTTGTATATCGTGAGATAAACTCCTTTCGTAGTTACCCGGTACCACAGTCATCCATTTCGCATTGCATCGTTTAGCCACTTCAACAGCTTCTTTACAATCTTTCATCATCCGGTCAATAAATTCCTGTTTCCCGGAAGTGAGTGATATTTTCCAATGCCAACTATCAGAAGTAATAACAAAGACGCCCATCCGCATTCCTAATTTTGCCAGCAGGTCGCCAATTTTTTTTTGCTGTTCTGTAGTCCGGCCCATCATGCCATTATCTTCAATACTGCGAAAACCCTGATCATAAGCCCACCGGATCTGGTCCAGAAAATCTTCTCCTCCATTATTCTTAAACATGCCATCATGAAAAGCATAATCAAGGTTAAACACTTTATTATCTTTTAAATTATTTGCATTTTTAAATTTTGCAAACGAATGAGTACCGGCAATGGCAGCAGCACCCGTTAAAAAACTATTGTGTAAAAATTTTCTGCGTTCCATATTAAATTATCTTTCGTTCCTAAATGTAAGAAATCAGATTCATGTTGCGATTGATTTTTCTTTTATTATTCCCTTTTACTCTTTCAGCCCAACTGAAGCGATTCCAGTTTTCTGAAAATAAAATGGGTTCACCATTTAATATCATTTTTTACCATAGTGACTCTGCAATAGCTGCACGATTTGCACATGAATGTTTTTTAATGGTTGATTCGCTA
>JANPEU010000331.1:0-3891 GCA_031423175.1 Bacteroidota bacterium | reverse complement strand
TAAAAAAACAAAGGGCAAGAATATATTTTTTCATGCCCGCAAGTTAGAATTTTTATTATTACAATCTGATTTATATAGGACAAAGCACAATGTTATTGAATTTCTGTAATTCCTTTTATAATATCACTCCTTCGGAGTTTTAGTGAAGAAATTCTATTTTCTTCTATATTAATTACACCTCTTCGAGGTTAAAATCCCGAAGGGATGTCATTAATATAGCTGTAAATTAAACCGGTGACCTTAAATCCCGAAGTGATGACATTTATGAAATTGAATAAATAATTTTAAAGCAACTGATTTTTTATAACAGCTGCCAGTTTCTTTGCCCATCGTTGATATTCTTTGACAGATGGATGCAATCCGTCTGCCGCAAGCAGCGAGTTATCCACTGCCGCTTCTTTGGTTCCTGGAGTTATATTTATATAATGCACTTTAAATTTATCAGCAATCATTTTATTTGCTGCATTATATTCATCAATTTCTTTTGTTATTTGTTTTCTATCTCTGCCCTCGGCAAAAGGAGTGGAGCCCCAATCCGGGATTGATAAAACTATTACATGATTGGCAACATTACCGGCAAATTGAATTGCTTGTATTAATAAATTTTCAAACTCGGATTTATAATTTTCAAGAGTCCTGCTACGGTATTGATTATTTACACCGATTAATAATGTAACAAAATCATATTTGGGCAAAAAAGTTTGCTCATTGATTGCAGTCTGCAATTCATCAGTTGTCCATCCGGTTTTTGCAATTATCTCTGGTGGGTCAAATTCATATCCATCTTTTTTCAACAATTTTACTGTTTGATTTGGAAAATTTTCATGAGGTAAAACAGCCTCACCAATTGTGTATGAATCTCCAAGGGTAAGTATAGAAAAAGTCAGGTTGGTCATGTTGTTCAATCTTTTTTTGGAATTTGAATTTGTAAAAATAAGAACTATCAATAAACCGGTTACAGCCAATTTTATTTTTTTAATAATCTTCATTTTATCAAAAATACGATTTGAAAGTACTATCAGATTTAAAGTCTATTTTTAAAAATCAATTTTCAAATAATAAAAAAAATGATATTGTATGGACAGGAAAAAATTTCTTACAGCCACTGGTGTATTGGCTGCTACCAGCATTTTACCAACCAATTCAGTATTAGCCCAAAACTATAATGAAAATGGTTTGGATAAACTAACTGACGCCGATGGTAATTTTCAACACCTTTCTTTGCCGTATAGTAAAAATTTTCTGGAGCCCAATATGGATGAAGAAACGGTTTATCTCCATCATACTTTTCATCATGGCGGTGCTGTAAAAGGAGCGAATAAAGATTTGCAGATGATACGCAAAGCGATGGATGAAAACAATCTTGAGACAGTTGATTACTGGACAAAAAAATTATCGTATCATTTTTCATCGCATGTGCTGCATACAATTTTCTGGACCAATCTTACCAATAAGAAAAATGATCCTACGGGTGATTTGCTGAAGAAAATTGAAAAAAATTTTGGCAGTTATGATAAACTGAAAATGTATTTAGCCAAAACTTCAAAGGATGTTGACGGTAACGGATGGGGTATTTTGGGATATCAGCCCTACAGCAATAAACTTACTGTACTTCAATGTGAGAATCATGAGAAGCTAACGCAATGGGGTGTTATTCCCTTATTGGTAATGGATGTATGGGAGCATGCTTATTATCTTAAATACAAAAACAAAAGAAATGATTTTGTAGATACCATGTTGCAAATTATTAATTGGGACAATGTTGCAGGAAGATTGAATACAGCTTTAAAATTGAAATAAGAATTACAAAAAATCAATAATCGCTTTACTCACTTTATTATCCCGGTAAATTTTTCGATGTCCCAAACCATGGGTAATAATAAAACGGATATTTTGATAATTTTTTTCCTGAACTTTTTTTGCATCATTCCAGGGGGTTAAATCATCCTCTACATCATGACACCATAAAACAGATGCAGTAATATTTTTTATAGCCCGGCTCACACTATACCATTCAGAAGGGTTGCCACGCATTTCAAAAATATAGTTATCAAATTCTTTTCTTACCCCTTCATCTAATTTCATAAAAGCAAAAAAGAAATCAATAGCCGATTTTGATTCGGTGGCTGGTGCAATTAATACAACTTTGTATTGATTGTTATGGTTAATTTCTTCCAAAGCCAATGTAACTGCAAGACCGCCGAAAGAATGTGCAATGAAAGATTCTATTTTCCCATATTGCTGTTCAATTTCAAGAATCATATCTTTATAAAGAACAGCATTTATTGTTTTACCTGTGCTTTTACCATGTGCAGGTGCATCAAATGCAATTACTTCATAACCTTTCTTGATTAAGGGCACAACATAGCGGTCAAATTTTGCAACAGTCGAATTAAATCCATGCGCAATCAAAATTTTTTTGCCACCATCTTTATTCCAGCGGTAACCTTTCGCCGTTTCTCCTTCTATTTTCAATTCTAATTTCTCTGCCTGGTTAAAAACTTTAGGTAATATTTGTTTATGTCTTAATTGCGGAGTTGAAAAAAGTTCAAATGCAATTTCAGCCGTCTTTCTTTTCGAAACGGTAGAAAGCAGTTTGAATTTGGTTCTGTAATATCCGATTGCTAGTTTTTGTGCCAGGCTCATGGTTTATTTTAATTGAAAAAATATTTGCAAATTTAGTGATAAATAAAAGTGAACTTTGTTTTAAAGTTGATAATATGGATATTGTAATTATTGGTTCGGGAAATGTAGCAACAGTATTAGGTAGAAAATTCAAAGCGGCAGGTCATACGATTGTTCAGGTAATAAGCCGCAATGCAAAACGGGCAACAGAACTTGCTTATGAGTGGGATACTGAAAGTAGTAATTATTTTAGCGTGGCAAATAAAAACGCAGATGTTTATATTATAGCTGTAAGTGATGATGCCATTGAAAATGTAATTGGAGATTTAAAATTGCCGGGTAAAGTGGTGGCACATACAGCAGCATCAGTATCAAAAGATATTTTGAAAAATGTTTCAGAGCATTATGGTGTTTTTTATCCGTTGCAATCTTTACGGAAAGAAATGAATCATCTGCCCGATGTTCCTTTATTTGTTGAAGGAAATGATGAAAAAGCAAACACTCTTTTGACAAAACTGGCAGAATCAATTTCTCCGGAGCATGTAGTAAAAGCAACAGGAGGGGAGCGGGAAAAAATTCATGTGGCAGCAGTTGTAGTAAATAATTTTACCAATCATCTTTATGCATTGGCAGAAGATTATTGCAAAAAAGAAGGATTGAATTTTAAAGAATTAATTCCATTGATTGAAGAAACCGTAAACCGGCTTAAAATAAATTCGCCATCGGAAACACAAACCGGACCTGCTTTACGAAATGATACCGAGACAATCAATAAACATTTAGTCTTACTCGAAAAATATCCCCGGCTTAAAAAAGTCTATGAAGCATTGACTGAGAGTATTCGACCATGAGATCTCTTTTCAGTAAGCAAAACAAAAGTTCAACCTTTCGGAGTCTTGTCATACCGAGCGGGTAAATTCAAAACTCTTTCAATTATAAGAAAAAGCAAGCGAGGTATCTCATACTGTAAGTGTGTGAGATACCTCGCCTGAGATTCATTTGGATTAATAGATTAAAAAAGTTGGGCTCGGTATGACAAGACACTAATTGACTGAGATTTCAAGCTGAATGTTACTAGAAATAAAGTGTTTCCAAACTTTCAATAATTACTGAAAATAGTGTAAGTTTGTATTGCAAAACAAATAAAATGAAAATTGTAATTGTTGGAGGAGGCTTTGGCGGATTGAAGCTTGCCCGTAAACTGAATGGAAAATCTGAGTTCGATGTATTATTAATTGACCGATTCAATTTTCACCAGTTTCAACC
>JANPEU010000330.1:0-4094 GCA_031423175.1 Bacteroidota bacterium | reverse complement strand
GATCCATTAAGCCATTCACGCCAACGTTTTGGAAAAACAAGCCCCCAGTATGCTGAATAAGGAGAAGCCTTGTTCATTAGATAATCATCTTCTTCACATGCTTCAGAAAGCTGCACAATACTGTTATGAAAAAATGGATTTTTGATTTTGAAAAAATTTATAACCACTTGAAATACGGTTTGCATCTTTTTCCCAAAAAAAAGATTTGTATTGGGGAATAATGCATCATAATTGGTCATACTGCCAAACTGCTTATTACTGGACATTAATTTCTGCAAAAGGGTTGTGCCACTTCTGTAGTGGCCAAGTATAAAAACAGGATCTTCTAAAATGACTGTTCTTTTTATACGTCTTCCAAAAATCAAATTTTGTACTAATGCAAAAGGAATAGCAGGAATCATCTGAAGATAGTAGATCGGGAGCAGTAACATCCCTTTAAATGACAGACCACCACTTTTAAATATTCTTCTTGTAAATTCTATAAGAGGTGAGTTTATCATTTACAATTAATTATTTCAAACCAATCTGGAAAATCTGGCATTCGAATATGGAAAATCTACACCCATCACAAAAAATATAAATAACCCACATACAGCTGCTGTGAAAACTGTATCCCAACTAAATCCCGGATTAACAATAACCGGTGTAATTTGAATAACTGTCATCAGGATGCCAACAATAACAGAGGCTATAGCTGTCCACTGATAAAGGCGAAGGCCTTTTATTACCGGGGTTTGCGATTCACCTCTGAAAGCTTCTTCTACAAAACGACCAAGTCCTGTCAATATCAGGTAGATTCCAAAAATAAAAGAAGCAGAAAAATTATTATTCCAAAGACTAAGTAAAAAAATACCAACAAAAAAGAGCCATAAAATAGAATATAGTTGAGTTGGATGGACCAGTTCTCCTTTCAAGCCGGAAATATTGCATACTCTTGAACGTGGATGGAAATAACGAATTCCGATCAATGGATTATTGATTCGTCCTCCATGACAACAGCCGTTTACAAGACACCGTAACCTCCCCATCGCCTGCACCCATGGCATGACTACTGATACTACTCCTATAATAACCCAGCCATTTAATCCCATTGCCCAAACGGCAAGACTTCCAAATAAAATTCCAACCAATCCACCGTAATAACCAAATGGTCTTTTCAGTTTTTCGGAACCTTCAATTAGCTGAGCCCAAACTGCAGAACAAATAGTCACCAGTATGGAGAAGACAAGTAGTGCCAGTGAATAATTTTTACCAGCTAAAATTCCTGCAAGTAACACACCGAAAAAAGTACCGAAACCAACATAGAATCCATGATTGATCACTCTCACTTTTCCGAAAATCCATTCTTTCCAGGAGTTGGCAATTTTTTCACTTAAATTTTTTAAGAAAAGCCAGATCTTAAAATAATTTGATGATAAAAGAAATATGATGATTGAATCAATAAGATGAAGTATTGCAGAACGGTTATTTGTCAAATGAGTAAAGACAAAGATTGCTGCAATGAAAGTGAAAACAATAGCAGTTTGAAATGATTGCTTGTACAAAGATTTCAGGGAAATAAATATCAGAAATACCGGAACTGCAAAAAGAACTGATTTATGAGTTGAAAGATGTTGTAAACCAAAAGCAGGATAAAGGAGAGCAATGAAAACAAAATAAAACAAGGATATGATTCCCGAAATTTCCCATTCTCTGAGAACTTCTTTTCTTTTCAAAAAAAAGGGTATGGGTATTAAAAAAACAATACTTAAATAAGGCAGATAAGAATTTTTGAACCCCGGATAAATAGTAAGAGGTCCTTCGAATAAAGGCACTGACGTTTTACTAACTAATTCAATTATAAAATTACTGAAAACTAAAAATGAGACAATCCAGAAAAGCGAGGCAAAACGATCTCTTAATTCAGGTGATTCACTATTATTCTCAGGCAGATCCAAAATGGTTTTTATTTTCTGATTTGGAAATCTCTTTTTCAAATCAATTTCTTCATATCCCAAAACAAGAGCAATCATTCCAAGTATTGTAACCGGAGCTACCAGCCAAAGACCGCTTGCAGAACCGGTAAATATAAAACAGCCAGTCATCAGCATTCCGAAACCCCAATAAATAGGATGTCGAAAAATTCGATAAGGTCCACTTGTAACAAACTCAGGAGGCGGATAAGCATTCATAGGTAAACCCTTACCGAATTTTTTTAAATAAAACATTGCCCACAATATCAGAGATCCACCGACAATAATTAATATCCATCCGGCAGTCTGTGATTCAATTTTTGGAAATGGAATAAAAGACTCAGTATATTTTGCCCAAAGCCATAACCCCGCTGGTATTAAAATAAGAAAGGTGATTGCATAAAGGAATTTACCAGTGATTTGTGTATGATGTTTCATTTCTTAATCCTCATTTTATTATAAAAAATAAGCAATGACAATATCAAAAAAACGGATCCATATAAAATGCTGAAAAGTCTGGCGTTTGTTCCGGAATAATCTGTAAATGCAGCAATGATTGCTGATTGTGTAGGGAAGTAAGCAGGAAGGTATCTGATAAAAATATTGTTATGTGCTTCGGCATAATACATAGGATTTTGAAGCCAGCCAACATCAATGTTCGCCAACAGAACAATTAAGAAAACGCCTTCCAGTTTCCCTTTTATAAGGCTACCGATTGTCAATCCATAACAACCGTAAACGAATCCAATTAACATCAGGCTTAAAATATACATTGGAAGATGCTCAATTGGCACAAAAAAATTTATAAGTAAACCGATATATACAGCAATCGAAAGAATCATCAGGAGAAGTGCCAGTAAGTTGGAAAGAAGCAATTCAGATGGATGATACCCGCAAATAACCAGTCTTCGATTTACCTGGCTGTCTATCTGGATGAGATTTAAAGCAAGAAAAGAAACAAGGAATCCTGTTGCGGTGTTTGAAAAAAAGACCAGCGAAACAGATTTCATAATTTCTGTGATGAATACTTTCTCATCCATTGATGCAAGACGGAACAGAATAGTTTTTGATGAAGCTGTCATTTCAACAACAGAAAGAAAAACAACTGGTATCACAATCAGCGAAATGATAACAATCCTTCGCCGGAACAACATTTTCAAAATCATGGATAGCCCTGTTATGATACGTTTTGTATTCATTTTAGTTCTCCCTGTTCAAGATTATAAACTCTGTCAAATCTTTCCTTTTCAGTAAGCAAATGTGTGACTATAAGAATGGCGCAGCCCTCTGCTTTGAGTTGCCTGGCATATTCCCAGAATTTTAAATATGTCTCCCAGTCAAATCCATTATAAGGTTCGTCAAGTATCAAGAGTTTCGGTTGATGAAGCAGTGCAATGGATAGATTGAGCTTTTGCTGTGTACCTCCGCTTAAATTGGCAATCTTTTCATGTTGGTACTTTTTGAAATTGAAAAAATTCATCAATGCTTCGCTTCTGTTGACTGACATTGTTTTTCCAATACCGTAAGCAGCAGCGAAATAACGGAAATGTTCATCAACGGTAAGCTGTGAAAAAAGCAATATCATTTGCGGACAATATCCAAGCTGGCCTTCAATAGAAAGTTTTCCATTGTCAGCTTTCCATTCACCAACGATTATTTTTAACAGTGTTGATTTTCCCGATCCGTTTTCTCCTACAATTCCAACCAGAGAAGACGGATTCATATCAAAGGAGACTTTCTTTAAAATTTTTTTACTTCCGAATGCTTTGGCAATATTTTCCACTTTCAGGATCATGGTTTAAAGGCGTTGAAGTTTACCAATTCATGTATTGCTGTTCCGGTGGCGAGAGTCTTATTATGCATTTGAAGCTCACCTTTGCTAAGCCATTTGCATTCATCAGCCATCAAAAAATTTAATGGCATTATTTTGTTGAATCCCGGAATAAAACGGATAAGTTTTTCCACAACAGAGAAAATTTTCTTCTCTGATTCAAGCAATACTCCCCGATCAAGATTCAAGATAAGATTCTTTTCAGGCATTGATATGTGATCATCTTCAATAATGCAGTTTTCTATTTTTTCTCCATTCAGCCAAAGCCATTGCTTCTTCTCTTTTTCTCGCAACTCAATCCATACCATGTT
>JANPEU010000329.1:0-9335 GCA_031423175.1 Bacteroidota bacterium | reverse complement strand
CAGTACCTACGATTAAGGCTTTTTTTGCAATGCCGGCTTTAAAAAAAGCATCAGCCTGAATAACGCCTTGCAACCAGCCCGGGCAACCAAATAAAATATCATATGCAATACAATTAGGATTATGAATAGCTAATTTGTGTTTTATATGACTGGCTAATGATGGTACGGCGTCTGTTTGAATCGTATGCTTGATTACATTTCCGAAATTATGAGCTACAATCAGCTGATCAATTTCTTCAGCATTTACACCGCTGTTATCAATTGCATTTTTTGCAGCAATGCTACCAATATCGGATGCATCTAAATCATCGGTAGTATACCTGCGTTCTTCAATGCCTGTTATCTGTTTAAATTTTTCCACCACTTCCTGAGGGGGGATACTAAGTGGCTCATGATTTTCTGAATAAAAAGTGTGCTCTGCAAAAGCAAGATTGGATTGTACAAATGGAGGGATGTAGCAACCTGTACCTGTAATAACTGATCGAAACATAAACGGCGAAACAATTTATTTTATAAATAAGCCCCTTCTATTTAAAAGGGAGTAATAAATTAAAAAAATTTGTGTAAAGTTCGTGGTTTAATTTCTTTTTCACAAATGAAGAACAACAGATTTTTTGAGGGGTAAAAGTTTTGGATTAGTACCTACGGTTGTTTATTATCCGTTATCTTCTGATTCGACTGTTTCTTTTGTTTCTGCTTCTATAGCAGCTGTATTATTTTTAATAACCAATTGAAAATCGTTGTTCATAGAAAATTCCAGATACATGCTTTTAACCATCGGTCGGGTTTGATCATTTTCCATTAGTACCTGTCCAAGCTCTACTGCAAGAGGACTTGGTTTTGTACTACTGTCCACACGTCCCTTATTTAGTCGTAAACAAGTGAAGCTGTATTTAATTTTTCGTCCACCTGCTGCACGTTCAAAATCGGTGTGATTCATTTTTAATGACTGATCCCCGGTTGCCGAACGTTTCAGCAAAATGGTGATAACAGCAAGATATTTTTTCCAGGTTTGAGTGAACATGTAATATACTTTTCCGGTTTAAAATATTTTTAGTCAGTTCTTAAAAAAAAACTAATGCGGTTTTTCCTCTGTAAGTCTTGTAAACGACATGCCGTTAAAAATACGGGCAAGATTTACGTTTTGCGTTTTATTCCACTCAGCAATATAAGTGCTGCTTACAATGCGCCAGAAATTTTTTGATTTCAGTTCATCATAATCAGTACCGCGTATAAAAAGACCTTTGACCGTTTCCCGCTCTTTAAAATGAATATTTACCGACAAATCCTTCCGGTTTTTATTTTCAACAAATTTTTCAATTGCCTCAGATTGCATCTTCTGCTATTATTAAAAATGAATAAAACAAACCCGGATGATTTCGGGAACAAAAATAAAATAACGATTACCAGCGACCGCCGCCGCCGTTATTGTTTCTTTCTGTCTTTGGTCTTGCTTCACTCAGTTTAATTGCACGTCCATCAGCCATTGCACCATTCAATTCAGTCATTGCTTTTTGTGCAGCAGCATCATCACTCATTTCTACAAAACCAAAACCGCGGCTTTGACCCGATACTTTATCCATAATTACTTTAGCACTTGAAACTGCACCGTGTGGGGTAAACATTGCTTTTAAACTCTCATCTGTTACGTTGTAACCTAAATTTGAAACATAAATGTTCATAGCGAAAATTTTATTTTTTTTTAAAAATTACCTGAGATTAATGCAGGTGTAATGAAAAATACGGAGGGGAACTAAAATGTCTTTTCGCTTACAGAGGCTATAAAACTCAAATTGTCATTGCAAATGTAGGCTTTATTACCGGGATGGGGAGTATTTATTTGAAAACAAAATACCGAATGCAACCATTTTTTTTAAAAAATGAAAAAAACGGGGTTTTTAAATGAGTTTAAAAAATGATTCTTTTACCATCGCCCCTTCTCAAAGTACTGGTTCTAGCATTCAAATTTCATTTTGTTTTGAAGAAAATTAGAATCAAAACCCCATCAGGCTATAACTTTTGCAGCAGTTATTGAATTCATCATGTTCTGCAGCTCCGTTTGCTTAGTTGCATCAGATTTTAGAAGGATATGAAATGAAAAAAAAAGAAAATATTTTTTTTCAGGACTTAATTTTTTATGGTTTTAATGAAAAATTGATTTTATGAAAATATTAAACCGTTTATGGAGTCAATAAAAATTAGTGCAGTTTATAAAACAAAGTTGGTGGTTTTTGCCAACGATTTATATTCGGTTTGAAGAACTGTACATTTTGAATTAAAAAAAATATTAACGATTTGCTAAAAAGTGTAAATTAGCTGAATATAAAAACGGCTTATATTTGCATTATGCTTACTGGCAAAGAACTTATTCTTACTACCAAACCTTTTGCAAAGGAAATAAGATGGAAGAGTTGGTATTACACATGCTCTACATTTCTTTTGCTTACTATATCGTTATTAGGCACGTATTTTATTCCAAATATTTTTGCCAAAATTTTCTGTAGTTTGTTTGCTGCATTAATGCTGGCAAGATGCTTTATGATTTTTCACGATTTTCAGCATCATACTATTCTTCGCGGTTCTGTTTTAGCAGATTTTATTTTTACTACGTTTGGTATGTACATCCTTACACCTGCCAGCATCTGGAAGCGTTCCCATGATCATCATCATAACAACAATTCAAAATTGTTTAGTGCCAGCATTGGTTCATTTCCTATTATGACCAAAGAAAAATTTTTGGAGGCGGGAAAAAAAGACAAAAAAATTTACCTGGCAGTGCGCCATCCGCTTACAATAGCTTTTGCCTATTTCACAATGTTCTTATATGGCATGTGTCTGCAATCTTTTTTAAGTAGTCCCCGCCGGCATTGGGATTCGCTTGCAGTTTTTATTCTTCATATTGCTGCGGCTGTTTTACTTTTTATTTTTCTTGGTCCTTTAGTATGGTTCCTTTCGCTTTTTCTTCCGTTGTTTATTGTTCATATGCTTGGCGCTTATCTTTTTTATGCACAGCATAATTTTCCCGGAGTAAAATTCAGGAGTAATATTGAATGGTGTTACGAAAATGCAGCACTTGAATCATCCAGTTATATGGCTATGAATCCTTTTATGCAATGGGCAACTGCAAATATTGGATTCCATCATGTTCATCATATCAATTCCAAAATACCTTTTTACCGTCTGCCAGAAGCAATGGCAAAAATTCCTGAACTGCAAACTGCCAATATAACAAGACTTACGCCTAAAGAAATTATCAGGTGCCTGAGATTAAAACTTTGGGATGCGGGAAAAAATAAAATGATTGGATTGGCGGAACTAAATAAATAATCACTTCTTATTTCCAATTACACATTAAGTTCTGTGGACGATTTTTAAATTTAAACAGAATCTTCTTTATTTTTCTTTTCAAGTGCAGAAACTCTGTCTGCAATCGAATCAAGATTACGGAAATGGATATAATTTTTCCGATATTTATTTGCATCATACGCTGGTGAACCCATATACATTCCGCCAGGCTTTGTAATACTTTTTGAAATACCAGATTGTGCAGTGATGATTGTATTATCAGCAATTTGCAAATGACCAACAATACCCACCTGACCGCTGAACATACAGTTTTTCCCAATTTTGGTAGAACCTGCTACTACCCCTGCCGCAGCGTAATAGGTATTTTCGCCAATTTCTACATTATGTGCAATATGGATCAGGTTGTCGAACTTCACACCCTTACGCAAAATTGTAGAACCTAATGTAGCACGGTCAATTGCACAGTTGGCGCCAATCTCCACATCATCTTCTATTACCACATTCCCAATCTGCGGTACTTTTTTATTATCATTTTCCGGATTAAAACGAAAACCATCACTGCCAAGAACAGTTCCTGAATGAATGATGCAGTTTTTTCCAATACTCGTTTCTGAATAAATTTTTACACCCGCAAATAATGTTGTGTTGTCGCCAATCACTGCATTATCTCCCACATATACCTGGGGATATATTTTTACATTGTCACCAATCTTAGCATTTTCTCCTATAAAAGAAAACTCGCCAGCATAAATATCTTTTCCAACGGTAGCAGTTTCGGAAATAAAAGCAAGTTTTGAAATACCTCTTTTATTCAGCTTTACCTGATTATACATTTCTAATAAAGTTGCAAAAGCATTTTCTGCACTTTCCACCCGCAGTAATGTAGCCGTTACCGGACCTGTTAAAACAAAATCCTTATTGATAATAACTAAGGATGCTTTGGTTGTATATAAATACGGAGTGTAAAGCGGATTAGCCAAAAAAGTAATTGAGCCCGGTACACCTTCCTCAATTTTGGCAAGTTTAGTGATAACGAAATCTGTATTTCCTTCTAATTGGCCTTTTAAAAGATCAGCTATTTGTTGAGCAGTAAATTGCATTTTATTTTTTTTTAGTAAACAAATGTTTTCTACGGTTAAAGATAAATGAAGTTTGAATGCTGTTGAAATGAAGTTTGGAGTAACTTGTTTTGGTAGGTTAATAATTATAGAAGAATTTAACTGAATAAATCGGAAAACCTATTAACAAGTAATGATTTTGCTGTTTTATTCATTTACAAGTAATATTTAAAAATCCTTTCCGGAAAGGTTTCCTTTTTTTGCTTTTTGTAGCCGGGCATTAAAATTGTTGAGCGAATAATTAAGAAATAATTCTCTGGCACTATATGCGTTGCCACTTACTTTGGGATAAATATAGTAATACTCCATACTAAAATTTTTTGGTTTCCAAAGATATTGATCCCGAAAACTATTGCCAGAATTTGAAAGATCGTTTTTTACTTTTCTGGTGGATTCATTATCACTGAGATCAGTTGCGGGCTGTCCAAATGAATTTTTACATCCTTCCAAAATTTTTGCATGATTTTCAGGTGAAACATGAACAAGGATTTTTGAAAGTGTATCATTTAGATAAAATAATTCAATCAATTGAACAGGTATTTCACCTATTTTTTCTGCGGTATAACTTATCACCACTTTATCGGCACCATCTTCCATCTTATTTTTTATACCATAAACGCTACTGTATTTTGAACCCAGTTTGTACTTTTTAAAACCATTATTCGACTCAAGCATTTTCAACCCCTGAGATTGGGCAGAAAGCGAAATCAAAATGCCTGTAGCAATAAGTAATATTGAGAATAGGTTTTGTTTCATAAGAAAAATTTTATTGTTTTCAATTATATACTCTATACAACAATCGTGCAATTGTTAAAATATTTTTTTCTATCGCCAAATTAGATAGGTACTGATTTTTGATTTAGAATGAAAAGTAGGTAGCAATCGAATTGCGGTTTGCTAAAAAGGCAATATTTATATCAATCCGGATGTCAATGTTCAGGCAGATTGTTATAAACAGCTATTAGGAAAGAGTTGGGGGGCTTCGTTTGCCATAAAAAAGTTATGACAATCGATTTCAGACTACAACGTAGGAGAAATGATTTATTGAATTAAGGAATCCAAAAGAAATCAAAACGATTACAATAAATCCTCATCCCGGAACTGGTATTGCATTTTTATTTTCCGCATTACTTCATCCATGCTGGCACGATGGTCATTGGGTTCCCATTCACCCCGTTCCCATTTGTCCAGTTCCTTATCAATATTTTTTTGTTGCAGTTGTGTAAGTTTCTCTGCCAGCTGATCCGTCATTTCTTTTTGTTTCTGCTGAAATACCTTTCTTTTTTCAAACCGGTTTTCTTTATCATTTCTGATTTCTGATTCGCTGGTTGCCATCTGAATTAATTCTTCTTTTGCCAATGCAATATCATAAGGACCAACTGGCATAATGAGTTTGGATAATACCGGACCGATTTCAATTAAAATGATAAGTAAAGAAATGAGTAGGGTTGCCCAGAATACACTTGCTTCCTCATCTGAAAGATCGGTCAAGGCTTTATTTCTTTCTAAAAATCCCATATTGATTATGGCTGCTGCTTCATAATGCTTTCTTTTTTCTTCCATGCCTGCTTTTGCCAGTTGGGTAATGCTATCCTGAGAACCGATTATTTTATCGAGCAAAACCAACTCCGGGGCATAGTGAAGTTTTGTTTGACTATAGGCATCTTGTTTCAACCGGGTAATATTTTCAATACCACGCATCCCACTTCCTCCAGTTCCATCAGCCTCCTGTACATATGCTGTTTGAAGATTATGAAGTGTATCCTCAATTGCCAGTTTGCGTTTTATTGAATTTTGTCTTTCTATTTCTGCCGATTGTAATTGTGCTTTGTATTCCATTGCAAGTAAACTGTCATTCAATTGAATTTTTTTGTGCATATTTTCTGTCATCTTCACATTAATCTCTTTTTCGAAAATTTTTAATTCCAGTGGTCGGGCTATAACTACTCCAATCAATAAAGCCAATGCCATTCTGGGTACAGCCATCCAGATCTGTTTGTTACGGGATATTCCATATTTACGCATGGTGGAAACAAGAAAACGATCAAAATTAAAAATGATTAAACCCCAGATGATTGCAAAACTTATTGTCCAGAGCCAGTTACCAAATACCGAATGAACAGCATAGCCTGCCGATAGAGTTGCCAATACAAATGTGGCAAGCAGTACACCACCCAGCCCGGAATATTTACTATGTTCCGACTCAAATCTTTTTAGAAGTTTTTGATGGGTACCTGCGCACCACCATAAAAAATTTGAATCGTTTGATTTTTTGTTTGTGCTAAAAGAATCATAGCTGTATAAGCCATCGTTAAGATGATTGTTGGTTTCGTTCATTAGTAAATGTTTAGCGTAAAGTTTTCATTACATAGAATGCAGGCAGGTTATTCTGTAAACGGAATGTGCAGAAACGAATTTCAAAGATTACGTTAAGAAAAGGATAAAAGGATGGCTACCTCAATACTCAAATTCGATATGCAATTCGGATTATGCGTCTGCAATCTCCAAACATTTTTTTTTCTGTATAATAAATCATAGGATTAAATTTTGATTAGGTTGTTTAGTAAAATAAAAAAAAGCAGGACTTAAAAAAGCCCTGCTTTGCAATGAAACACTAACTATCTATTTTAAAACCGTCCGTCTTTTTTATCCATTCGGCGACCCAACACATAACCACCGCCTCCACCAATCACTCCCCCGATAACAGCACCTGCTGCACGGTTACGTTTGTTGATTACTGCTCCAAGAATTGCACCCGATGCTCCACCAATTACAGCACCCTTAGTTGCTTTACTCCAACCTTTTTTTGCTTTGGCTGTATTTTGAGTTTCAGAAACCATCTTCGGGCTTTGATAATTGACTGTGCGGGGTGCAGATTTTTTAGCGACTGCTGTCTTTTCATTTGCAGCCTTCCAGGCTTCAAATTGAGCCAACTCAATGGCATCAACTTTTTTCGACACCGCTTTATTGTTTCGGGCAACCAATACTACAGATACTGCTGCAGCTATGGCGATAAGTAAAAAAATTTTTTTCATAACTGAAGTTTTTAATTGATTAAATAATTTTGAATGACATAGTAGTTTAACGAAAACGGTGCCACATAAACTGCTAATGTTAACAGATGCGGTTTGCTGTGTTTAAACTACTCTGAATAAGTTGATTGGCGTCAGGGTCTTTTAACAAATGGGAACTATGATCAAATGAGATAAATAAAAAACCGGCATTCCTGCCGGTTTTTTTCATTCGTGCAAAAAATTATTTTATAAAAATTGATTTGAGCTTTTCTATGTTTTGCATGCCTTCATATTTGATCGGTACTTCTTTAGTGAAACCTGCTTTTTTTATTCTTGCAATACCTTCAATCCGGATCTTTGCTTCTTTTTTATTCCAGATGTCCTTATGGTTTGTGATGGCGCTGATATTATCTAATTTGATGACTGCCGGTACCACAAATTCACTGCGTTTACGTACCTGCACCTTATCATCAAGGTTAAAACGACCTAAGTGAATATTATCAATGTACACATCACCGGACGCATCGTTTAGTTGCACTGTAAAAGCATTCGGGTTATAATAAACAAGATTAAGACCAGCGGTTGTTTTAAATAATCCCACATCTGTAATTCGTACATCGCGGATATCGCGGTACTCAGGTTCTTTTATATCACTTGTTTTACAGGATGCCAGGAATAAAACTGCAGGTGCCAGGGTAAAAAGTATTTTTTTCATGTCTTTAATTTTTTAAGTAAGAAAATTTTTAATCCCATTAGTTTATTAAACAATCAAGCCATATTAAGTTAAGCAAATGTGAAGGAGGTGTCTTAACTGGATTTTTTGAAAAGAAATATAGTTGTTCAGTACTGAATATTAAAACTAAGCTGAAAATTTGATTCGCATTTGACTTTAAAGAAAGTATCAGGTCATTTGGTTATTGAAAAAGTATAGGTGCCGGTAATTTCATTTCCATTATTTTTATCCCAAACACGAAACTTCACAGTAAAAAATTTTATATCGCCCTGGATAGAAGTAATAATAGCTTTTACATGAATGTATTTGGCATCTTCTGCATCATAATCTGTTTTGCCCGGGAATAAATCGTCTTCGTAAAGGATAAGCAAATTTTTATCTGTAGTAATTTTCTCAGATGCACCTAAATTCACTTTTCCATTTTTAACAAACCAACCGCTTATTTCGAGTTTTACATAAATTGCTTCATTCAGAGCGGTAGCATTCAGTTTTTTTTCTTTTCCAGCTTCATCGGTGAGGTAGGCTTTTGATACAGTAAGTCCGTCCGTTTTTATTTTTATTCCATTTTTTATACTAGCAGTATTGCTGACCTGCGACAGCGATGTAAAGGAAATTGTTATTAAAGCGAAAAGGAAGGAATAAGTGAAAGGTTTGAATTGCATTTTTTTATTAAAGGTAGAAAATTTTGTCCTGCTTCAGACCGTAGGCTATCTTTAGTCAAATTATTTGTATGAAAAAAAATATATTGCCAGTTGTTTTTATCATGCTGCTAAGTTTTGCAGTAAATGCACAGGTATTTAAATCTAGCAATCCACTTGCACATACATTTTCTATAGTTGCCCGTGATCCCATTACCGGAGAAATGGGTGTTGCAGTTCAAAGCCATTGGTTTTCGGTAGGTACATCAGTAAGTTGGGCCGAAGCCGGTGTGGGTGCTGTAGCTACACAATCTTTTATAAACAAATCGTTCGGTATCCGCGGACTTTCATTCTTGAGAAACGGGTTAACAGCACAACAAACACTTGATTCATTATTAAGTGATGATGAAGGAAGAGAAGTAAGGCAGGTAGCAATCGTGGATAATAAAGGCAATGTAGCTGTGCATACAGGTAAAGGCTGCATACAATATGCTTCTCATATTATAGGCAACCAGTTTTCTGTACA